>JANOOI010000031.1:0-3802 GCA_031421235.1 Bdellovibrio sp. | reverse complement strand
TCAAATATAAGGCTTAGCTCATTTTTAAATGGAAAGTTTATTTTTTCATCCGCAAATGCACGCTATGAAATGGGTGTTAAAGACGACGACAGCACAAACTTTGTATAAAGATTTTGAATTTAAGGATTTAGATTCAAGTTTTGGGTGGATGAGCCGGAAGTAATGCCGTAGTTGTAATCTCGTTCTACAATGTAGTCCGTTCGTACTACGTTTGCTACCCATTGATTATATTTTTTTCATTTTTATTGGAGACTGTTCAGACTTAAATTTCTTAACAACAGTGACAAACTGCGGTCCATATTTTTGATACTTACTAGGTCCAATCATTTTTAACATCTGTAGATCTGTATCTGGTAGAACACCAGCAATTTTACGCAACGTTCTATCGTAAAATATTATATATGCTGGTACTTTTTCCTCGCGAGCAATTCTCATTCTTTCTTTTCGTAGTTCTTCGAAAAGCATATTGTGGTCGTATAAATCAACATACTGTGTGATGCCACCGGTTTCATTATTTTGATTATTACTTAGTTCAGTCAACTTTGTTGAAAGAATTTGTTTCAGTAAAATGCCACCGTACTCTTGTACTAAGATTCGATTTTGTTCTCTAAAAGATGGATATTCTCCACTTTTTTTCTTTTTCCAGCTCAACCATGCATGAAGTTGCTCGTGTTTTTCGCGATCCATCACGCAAAGATTTCTTAAATGGTTATCAGTTTTTCTTCCATTGATATGATGAACAATTTCGTTTGGCTTTAAATTGCGATTCAGAATTTTTTTTGCAATATGTCGGTGTTCAAGGTCATTTTCCTGATTAAGAACGACATAACCGTCTTCGTTAATATGTTTTTCAGCTCTGTTTGTATATTTTCGGTGTATCCAAATACACAATCCAAGAATAGCTAAAATTCCTAAAAATTTGTAGGCACATACTGGAATATATGAAGCTATAGTTAGAAGACAAAAAATTGCTACTATAGTTGCTAATGTAGTTAGTTCATTTATAGCTCTATTAAGCTTTGCTTTTAGTTTGCGCACTGTAGTACTTATCGAATATTTGATAATCAAACTGTATTGGATCTTGGTCTTGGATAGTGTTTTATATTGAGATTACTCTCTGTGAGATTCTATTTTTCTGCTTTGATAAAGTCCTATACTTAGATACGATTTATCCATGATTCAAAGTTTAACTAGAATTTTAAAATTAAGTCTTTTCGTTTTCTTAATCTCTGCTTGTGGTCATCAAAAAAAGAAAAGTGCAATTCAACTTCATGTTCCACAACATTGGTTAGTGATTGATCTTCCAGTTGAATTTTGGAAGATTAAAGAAACACAGGATTATATATACACTGAGCCTAAATTTAAATTCTCACTACCTGTAGGCTCTACAGTTTCGGACCAAGCAAATCCAAGTCCGTATTTGGGTGGGATTCGAATGAATTTTGACGTTAAAAATGTTAATGAATCTCAGGACGGTGACGGAGCTTGTGGCTCTAGTTCATCTGATTTATCAAAAAAACAACAACAGCTTTATCTTACAGTTAAAACAGATTTAGATGCCAAAAATATTATTGGGGTGGCAAGAGCTGGGCCCAGTGCTAGTCGACTCATAAATAATAATCCTAAAGTCGTTATGGCGATTGAAGACTGTCAAGGTGCAGCCGAGGGGCATGAACTAGTTGGTGGCTATGATGCTAATATTATTTTCTTTAAAGGCGATTATAAAATCGGCTTCTACGCTATGGGTATTAAAGCACCGCCTAACCTTAAAGTTGATCAGTCTGAAGAATTCTTAAAAAATGTAAAACCAAATGGCGATTCGATAACAGAAAAATCGTGGGATGGATTAACAGACATTGTCCGGACGATTTCGTATGAATAAACCATGAAAATCATAAAAACCGACAACCCCGATAAAAAAAGCGAAGTCTGCGAATCCATATTGCGTAGCCTGCCTTTATGGTTCGGTCTTGAATATGCTATCGTTAATTATATTAAAGATGTGAAGACCATGGATACATGGGTTGCTTACGATAATGACGCGCCCATCGGATTTATCAGTGTTCATAAACATTTTGATCAATCCGCTGAAATTCATGTAATGGGGATCTTATCTGAATACCACAGAAAGGGTATCGGTCACGCTTTGTTAAACTCAGCCGAAATCGATTTACGTGAAACAGGTGTAAAGTTTTTAACAGTAAAAACTTTAAGTGAATCCCGCGAAAACAAAGAATATGCACAGACTAGAAAATTCTATTTAAAAATCGGATTTACCCCTTTAGAGGAATTTAAAACGCTTTGGGACGAGTTCAATCCGTGTTTATTTATGGTTAAAGCGTTATAAAAGCCTTAACTTGACCATTTTTTAAAAACAATACTTAATAAATAGGTGTTAATTAATTTAAATAAAAGGTGGGTTTATGTCAGAAGATATGAAAACAGAATTAGAAAGATTAAGAGCAGAAAATGAAGCTCTTAAAAATAAAAAATCAAATAGCGGTACACTATCAATGAAAGTCAGTGAAAAAGGCGCATTGTCTGTCTACGGTATGGGACGATTCCCAGTGACTTTATATAAAGAACAATGGCTTAAACTTTTAAGTATTACTGAAGACCTTAAAAAATTTATTGCTGAAAACGACAGTCGTTTAAAAACAAAAGAATAAACCAATATGAACCTAACAGATATCATCCATTACATTGCGCCAGTGATCGGTTTTTTTACTTTAGCTATCGGTATCAGCGCGATCACAAAGCCTGAACTCATGTCAAAAAACTTTGGTATTCAAGCCAGTGGTCAAACATTGCCTTATGTAATTAGCACTGGAATTCGTGATGTGTTCATTGGGCTAGTCATGTTTATTTTATTTTTTATGCAATTGTGGCAAGCGATGGCAGCAGTCAGCTTGTGTATAGGTCTTGTTGCGATATGTGATTTTATTGTTGTGCAAAAATACGGTGATAAAAAAATGTCTTTGGTTCATTTAGCAGGTGCAAGTGCTGTGATCGGGTACGGCATTGTGCTGTTTGTGATTTAAGATGATGAAATATATATTGTGTTTATCCTTTTTATTTTTAGCTTATAAAACACAGGCCCAATCTTTTGAGCCAGGTCTTTGGACATCAAAAGAAAGCCTTGAATTAAACGACATACCTTTGCCAGCTTCAACGGATGAAGAATGTATAACTTTGGATCAAGCCAAAGATGCCAAAGCCACAATCGAAAAAGAACTTAAGAAAAAAGGCTGCTCTTTAACTAAATGGATTTATAAAAATCAAAAATTAGATGCAGCCATTAAATGTGATAACAAAGACATGAATGCTGTTGGTAAACTAACTGGAAAATTTTCCCAAAAAAGTTATGATCTAACTGGTGAAGCCAAAGGGACCTATAAGGAAATCTTACCCGCCGTGGCCGTGTTAAAACTATCAGGCCAGTGGGTTAGTTTTTGTAAGAAGTAAGCTTTACTTAAGCTGCTTTTTTTCTTTTATTTTTCGGCTTTGGTTTTATATGTAGTGATAAACCTAAGTAATCAATAATCTGACTGACTATTTCAAAACTAGGATTATAGTAGTTAAGAAATTTCCCCAACCAGTTCCAAAGTTTCACGGGCCAATTTGCCGCCGATGATATCGTTTCCGCGGTTAGCAATAAAGTACTGTAGATCACAATCAGCAATACGCGATAATTCGCCGTAGCTTTCGCCTTGTTCCCAATTGCCTTTATCGGCATAGAACTTGGTCATGGTTAATAGTTTTTCGATGTGTTGATTTTGAGATTTTATTTTTTCTAATTTTT
>JANOOI010000030.1:0-2766 GCA_031421235.1 Bdellovibrio sp. | reverse complement strand
GTCAGTTTCAAAACTCATCAACACCTAAAAACAAAAAGGCGAGATTTCCCCCGCCTTTTTATTAAAACTTATTTTATCCTTAACTTCATCACTCTATTTAAGAGCGTGCTGACATAAAGATGAGAAAGTTCCAGAATCATTAATTGCCATATCTGATAGAACTTTACGATCTAAAGTAATTCCAGCTTTAATTAAGCCACCAATTAATCTTGAATATGTAGTTCCGTTTAAACGGGCTGCTGCATTGATTCGTTGGTTCCATAACATTCTGAAGTTACGTTTTTTCATTTTTCTGTGTTTGTAAGCGAACGCCATACCACGGTCATTTTTTTCAACCGCGTGAGTGTATGATCTAGATCCAGCTGAGTAGTAACCTTTTGCTCTTTTTAAAACTTTTTTGTGGCGACGACGATTAGTCATCCCCGATTTTACACGTGCCATGCGCTACCTCTCTTAAAAGCCGAATTGGCGCTTCACTTGAAGCATGTTAGCGTCAGCAACGTAAGCCACTTGGCCTAGGTGACGTTTTGTTTTTGAACTCATGTGAGAATTTAAGTGACGCATTTTTGTTTGTTTGCGTTTCACTTTACCGCTTTTTAGAACGCGCATGCGTTTCTTGGCACCAGAGTGCGTTTTCATTGGTTTCCTTCCTCCAGTAGGGCGAAACTAAATCAGAATGATTAGTCTTCTTTATTGCTCAACTACTAGCCTTAATTTGAAGAGCCAATGTAATCTTTTAAACACGTCAGTGCAATATTTTTTATGGTGTGCCTGTTAATAAAGCAGCAACTTCAGGCAACAATTTCACTCTCCATGAAGCCTTTTTAAATTTTACTCCACAACGCTCTAAAACTCAGATAGAAATCCTCATCCTTCGAGGTCAACATGTTTCAATTAAGCGTTATATTCTTTGTTGTTCTACTTTTAAAAATCACGACTTTTGCCTGTGAATGGTCAACGATTGAAACATCGTTTTTAAAACATTTTGCGGCTCAAACAAATGGACTAAAGTGCTCCACATATCTAGTTTCTAAGGCCGCTGACAGTGTTGAAATTGTCTGTGCTAATCGCAAAACATATACTGTTCATTTAGAGAAAAATTCGTTTTCGACTTTAGTTAAATCTCAAAAAAATGAACCTTTTTTAACTCAATGTTATTTAAAGGGTTCCATCAGTAATCAGTGCGTCTTAACGGATATCAGCAATAACAACTGCAAGACTTGGAACCTATCCCAAAAGTAATCCTTAGACTCAGCTTGCCAGCATGACTGCTGCTACGGGCGCCACTCCGTTTCGTCATTATGTACAGTTTTAATACACTCAATTGCTTTCAAATCCCCTATATTTGAGATCATGTAGCTTTAATCAGGCCCTGGCTTTGCTCTTCTTTCATTAGCTGAAACTATTTGGTTTATAAAACCAATAAAGGACGTTTATGAAAAAAACTATGGTCTCAAAGTTTTTAATGACGACATTGATGACATCGCAAGCTATGGCCACATTAACTCCGACATTAGAGCGTGGTGATAAGAATATTTATTTTAAATCACCTAGAAATATCCAAGAAGTTTGCGTGATCCCAAAACATTATCCAAACGCTTCTTATAAAACATCTGATTTAGAAACTGAACAAAAACTTTGTTCGTACAGTTTTTACCGGGTCACTGATGCTGAAGCCCAGTTAGGTTTTCAATCAGCTGCCATTTGTCCAAAATTAAATAGCACAAACCCTGGCACTGAATTTCATAAAATTCCAGAAAACATGACAAAAGAAGACACAGAAATTAATCTTTGTGAAGGTGCTAAAAAAATTGGAAAGTATAAAAACAGTACAAGCTGCAGCTACGCTCCGTCTATTATTGGTTATTACCATGTTTCAAGAATTCTTGGCGGTATAGGCCGCGTTCCTCCATCCGTATTACGTTCTGTAGATATTGAAACTCATAAAAAAGTTGCAGAGAAAGCAATCAAACTGACGTCTAAAGACCCTTCAGCATTAATCTACCAAACATGGACATCTCTTTACAGCAAGCTACGCCAGGGTCTAGCCCATAAAGATAAAGATCTTTTATTAAGTGACGATGGTCAGCAGTCTTACGGCGCATTCGTTAAAAACCCCGCCCAAGAAGAATTTTACAAAGAATTATTTACATCAGGAACTGATCGCGCAGTGGCATTTAGAGATAAAAACTTTGTCTTTCAGTTGGTTAAAGACAGAAAAACAATTGGACAAATCATAGCTAATCAGTGGGAAGCTATTAACATTCAAAAATTATTTGCCATGAGAGATGCAACTGAATTTATTTTGTTAGATCATCTTTTAGATCAACAAGACCGTTTTGGAAATATTGCTTATCAAAATCGATTAGCTTACCAAGCGACTGACAAAAAAACAGGTCAAATCGTTCTAAAAATTGCAGATGATATGGCAGAATACACTGAAGACAAAAATTCAGGTGTTGTTATCAGTCAGTTTCAACCGGTTCAGTTTAAATCAATGATCTTAAAAGACAATGATTGCGGAGTTTCAAAAGAAAATAAAGTTAAAAAAGCAGGCCTATTAAATGAAATAGCCCACATGAACCCAAAAACTTACAAAAAATTAATTCAATTACAAAAAGAAATAGCTTCACAAGCTGTTCTACCCAGCGGCCAAACACAAGAAAAAACAGTGGCGCAGTTTTTTACAAGAAATTTAATGTTTACTGGTTATGATTACAAAGAATTCGCGGCTAATGTCGCAGACGCCGTAAAAATTCTTAAAAC
>JANOOI010000029.1:0-2014 GCA_031421235.1 Bdellovibrio sp. | reverse complement strand
AGGCAAGATTACGCAAAAAGCTCAATTTAAATGGGAGAGGGACACTTTTACAATATGCGCTATCGATCAAACAACATTTATCACAGGCCAATCGAGTCAACGTGAAGAAATAGGTAGAATTCTACTATTGTTAATGAATAGTCATGCATATAATATTGTTTAAGGTTTTGGCTGAAAACACCAAAACTGAGTATAATTATTTATCAACTAAATTTTATCAAACATGAGTACCTATGATTTAATTATGTTCTTTTGGAACATCACACCATCTGACGGAGCGTCTTTTTGGGTGAATCTTGGTGGTGGCTGGTGGGGAGGAATTATCCTTTAGCTTAAAAAAATTAAGTCCCTATTTTGGGACTTAATTTTGAATTAAACCTAAGACCTTAATGTTAAAATCGCTTATCTTTCTTACAGTCTTCCTTCACTTTTCTTCACTACAAGCTCAGGACGGCTCGTCTATAAATGGCCAACTTATTGATTCAACTACATTTATACCTGTTCCTTTTGCTCACGTTCGGTTAAGAGAATCCGTATCTATAAGCAATCAGCATGGTAGGTTTACATTAAATTATACAGAGACTGACCTTGATGCAGAAGTTAAAATTAGTTGCGTAGGGTATAAGACCCGCACAGTTACTATTTCATTTCTCCGAAAATTTCAAAAAGTCTTTCTGGTTTCTGACACTATAGTTTTAAACGAAGTAATAATTTCTGAGCTAACGCCTCAAGCTATTTTTAAAAAGGCAGAAAAAAAGGGCTATAAGAACTACCAGACTTCCAGATATTCAGCAGATTATACACTTGACCAGTATATATTTTATGAGGACAATGATAGTTTGATTGCTATTTCAAAAGATTCCGGAATCATATTTAACAAAGGTTTAGATACGACAGGTGTTTATCCAAATTTTAATAGTCTAACGAAAGAAATGAGTGTTGAATTTTTAAAATATGATACACTTTCAAATCAGCTAACATCTCTCACAAAGCAAAGAAATACGGTTTCACCTGACATATTGTATTCGTATGACCCTGTTCGGGTCGGTATATTAAAACAATTCCATCCTGTGCCTACAATTTTCTCCAAGGGTTTCTACACAAATACCGAACAGCAAATATCGTCAATTGTAAGTATTGATAACACAGAATACTACTTGATAGTAGTTTCTCCTAAAATTCAGGATAAAGAAGGAATTACAAATTTTTCTTTACAAGAAAAAAATGAAATAGCAAAGTATAAAAATAAGATAAGAGAACTTGCAATACAAAATGGCAGAAATTTATCAGAAAATACCCTTGACAGTATCTTTTCAGTTCGTGGTAGAAGTAAATTGCCATCATTTTATGTAATGGGCTTTTTTTTGGTAAACACGATTAACTTTGGAATAAGCCATGCCTTTATAAAGGTTAATACATTTGATGGCTCCGGAAAGTTATACGCTAAACTACATGTAGCAGCCTCATATATTGAATCTGGTAAGTCGTATTATTTAGAAAGTCTAGATGTTTTAATGAAACGAACAGAGCCAAACTATTATAATAGGGAGGAAACACTTTATTATTTACTTTCATTAAAATTATCAAACTTTAAAACTAGAAAGGTTTTTAAATCTCCTGCCGTGAAGACTAGTATTAGAATTTCACAAGAAATATCAGGTGAAATTATTAATCAATTTAAATTAGAAAACATCAAGCAATTTCTAATGCCTATTAAGTATTGCATAACTTGTAATACTAAGCAAGTAAAATATTTTAATCAAATTTTTTAAGATAAAGTAACAATGCTGTGTTCAACCAATAAGTGCAACTTTTAATTTTCGTAAAAGCATATCAAATCAATTGCCCCCTCACGTACAACGCGTTACTTCATTCTTGAATTATTGGGTCTTTTTCGATTCAGTTGACAGACTTAATTTGTTCCTATTTATTTTGACTTTTGCCTCGTTAGTGTTTATAAATTTTAAACCACTGAAGAGTGATTTTTTACGGCTTACTTTTTCATCAATTCACG
>JANOOI010000028.1:0-4440 GCA_031421235.1 Bdellovibrio sp. | reverse complement strand
CACCGTGTTTAGGTCTGACAGCTAAGGATTCAGTTGTTATATCACCGACGGGAAGATCTTCTTTGATGGCTAATTTGATCAATTCAAGAATGGTCATATTGATTTATCAATATCTTTAAGTAATTTTGCAAGTTCATCACGAACAATTTTTTCAGTAATATCTGGTATAATTTGCCAACAAATTTTTTCAGCCATTAAGCGAATTTCCTCACGCATTAACTGTTCTTCAAAACGAGTTAAATTTTGTGGTTTATCACCAGCTGCATTTTGGGCTAACTGAATTTTATTCAAAGCCACTGGTGAATTTTCTAAATAAGATTTCAATTGATCTTGAATTTTATCTTTTATCTGATTTTTGTTTTTCTCGGTTTTGACAAGAATAACTTCTTCGAATTCACCGTAGTTTTCTGTTTCTATATGTATATCAAATTCATCTGTTGTTGGCTGTCCAGCTGTTGGCTTTTGTATTTGAGTCAGCGGCTGACCGGGCTTAATGAATATCGAATTTTCTTTGATTTGAACTGGTTTAAAATCCTCTGGCACGTCATCGATAATGGGCTTATTTTCGACAGGTTTGACATACGTTGTGCGTTGTCTAACATGAGTTTCAGATTCCACAAATTCGGGATACTTTGGAAAATCAATTAGCCCATCTAGTGGATGATTTTGAGTTTTTTTAACGTACTTATTAACTAGATCACGTAAAGTTTCGATATCGAATGGTTTTTCGATTTTATCAGTGTATTTAGAAGTGGTTGCCAATTTTTCATTAAAATCCATAAAACCACTCCACATTAAAATAATAGGAGTTTTAGCAAATTGCGAATTGGCTTTAAGTTCGGCACAGACTTCATAGCCATTTTTTTTAGAAAGTAGAATATCAGCAAAGACAATATCTGGTCTAAAGTCCTGCGCCACGGTCATTACATCAAGACCTGATGGAACGCTTTTTACTTCAACAGCGAAGTCAGATAACGCCAGTTGCAAAGCTTTTTTAATGGTAGAACTTTCATCAGCTAATAAGACGCGTAAAGCCATGACTAAAGTACATATCACAATACCGTTTGAGTCAAGAATAAGGCACAATCTAATTTGTGAATCGTGTTGATAAATATATCTTAGGTTTATTCTGGAGTTCGTTTCTTGCTGGTCTTTTGATCTTTGTGACATTATTTTTGGCCACCGATGTGATGACTAATGTTATTAAATACACAGCGGTCGATAGCACAATCTTTCTAAAATATTACAGTTATTTAATACCTGAAGTGATCCATAAAATGCTACCGGTCGCTTGTGTCGTTGGCCTTGTGATGACGATCTCAACACTGAATCGTGGGTCTGAGCTCATTGCGTTATTCGCTGCAGGATTAAGTTTATTCAGAATTTCTAGGTGGATATTCATTTCGATCACTTTTTTAGGCTTAGTCGATTTTATTGCCAGCGATCGACTGCTACCAATGTTTACAAAGCAAAAAAGTTTTATATACTATAATGAAATTGAAAAAAAACCTGGAAAATTCCAAACAGTTAAAACTGATAAAATTTGGTATCGTTCACGCAATACAATTTTTAATATTAAAACGTTAAACACTGAAGGCAACGTTGCTAGTGGTTTAACACTTTATTTTTTCGATGAGAATTGGAATTTAAAACAACTTTTAACTTCTAAAACCGTTGAAATGTTGGGTTCTAAATGGATTTTACGTGAAGGTCAGATTTCTGTTTTTAATGATGAATCAAGTTTTCCCCTTAACGACCAGTTTGTTGAAAAATCGATTGTCATGACTGAAGACGCGCAAGACTTACGAAGCACAGGGCAAACATCTGATTTACTATCCCATTCAGAATTATCAAAATATATTTCAAAAAACAAAGAAGCGGGCCTTGATACGATTAAATACGAAGTCGATTATTTCTCAAAACTGAGCTTTGCAATGGCAGGATTAGTCTTAGCACTTTTGGCATTGCCGTTTTGTGTAGGCCAAGCCCGTGGCGGGGGTATGGCAAAAAATATTGGTCTTGTTTTGGGTCTTGTTTTAGCTTATTGGATTTTATATAGCTCTATGCAAACTATGGGCTATCACGGAACACTGCCTGTGTTTCTAGCGGCATGGGGTGCTAACATAATAATGTCGTCATTTGGTTTATTCTTCTTGTGGCGATTGAAAAAGTAATTTAAAAAAAGGTCTGTTTCTATCATTGGAGAATACCTATGGCCGTTCTTGAAATTTTAACATATCCAAACCCGCAATTACGTGAAGTCTCTAAGCCGGTTACAGATTTTAATGCCCAGCTTAAAACTTTGGTCGCTGACATGCTTGAAACTATGTACGACGCTAACGGAATAGGCTTGGCCGCAGCCCAAGTGAGTGAATTAAAACGTCTGTTAGTTATTGATACGCGTCCTCGCGATGAAAAATCCCGCAGATATGCTTACGACGAAATGACAGAACTTGAAAAGCAAATAACACAGCCCTTAGTTTTGATTAATCCAGTCATTGTTTCCGGCGATGGCAAAACCACTTTTGATGAAGGGTGCCTGTCAGTCCCTAGTTTTTTTGAAACTGTGGAACGCTTCGAAAAAATTAAAGTCAAAGCCTGTGATGTCGACGGCAAAGAATTTCAGTTTGAAATCGATGGTCTTTTAGCGATTTGCATACAACATGAAATGGATCATCTAGAAGGCACTTTGTTTATTGATCATATTAGTTTTACAAAAAGTAACAAAATTAAAAATCAAATCAAAAAAAGTGGTTACCCGACAAAAGAAGAACTGGAAGAAATTAAAAATAAAAAAAGAGAAACAGTCAAATCATGAGTGTGATTCGGGTTTGTTTTTTAGGAACACCTGATTTTGCGGCCGAGCACTTAAAAGCTTTATTAGCTGATGATCATTATGAAGTGGTGGGTGTAGTGACTCAGCCAGATCGCCCCAGTGGTCGAAAAATGCAATCAACTCCGTCACCAGTTAAGTTATTGGCACTTGAAAATAACATCGAAGTTCTAACTCCAGAAAACTTAAAAAAAGAGCCAGAAATTCTAGAGCGTATTAAATCCTGGAAAACTGAAATCGCCATCGTTGTCGCATTCGGACAAATTTTAAATCAAGATTTTTTAGACAGTTTCACTTACGGTGCAGTGAATGTTCACGGCAGTTTACTTCCGTTTTGGCGAGGAGCCGCGCCCATTCAAAGATCAATCGAAGCAGGCGACACCGTCACGGGTGTCAGTTTACAAAAAATAGTTAAAAAATTAGATGCAGGCCCGGTCATTGGTGAAAGAAAACTAAATCTCAATGATGAAATCACGGCTAAAGACGTGTATCAACAATTAGCTCCACTGGGTTGTGATTTATTAAAAGTTGAATTAATGGATTTTATTCGCGGAAATTTAGCAGCAATTGCTCAGGATGAAGATTTAGTTTCATTTGCCGCGAAAATTGAAAAAGAAGAATCTCTTATTGAATTTACACAAACGGCGCAAAAAATCCATAATAAAGTCAGAGCTTTTAATATGGGACCAGGAACATATATTCAATTTAAAGGTCAGCGTTTAAAAATCCACAAAACCAAAGTCATAGCTGAATACGGATCTAATCAACAGCCAGGATCTGTACACGAAGCTTCAGCTGATCAGTTAAAGATTCAAACAGCTGATGGAATAATTTCATTATTAGAAGTTCAATCCGAATCAAAAAATAAAATGTTAATTAGCGAATTTCTAAAATCAGTTGAAATAAAAAAAGGAGATTTGATTAATGGATAAAAAAATACCCAGCAAAATGATTTCTCCAAGTATTTTATCAGCGGATTTTGCAGACATGAAAAATGAAATACAAAAAATCACTGAAGCTGGTGCCCATTTAGTTCATGTCGATGTGATGGATGGCCATTTCGTTCCGAATTTAACAATTGGCATGCCAGTGGTGAAAGCTTTAAAAGCGGTAAGCACTTTACCATTAGATGTACATTTGATGATCGAAAAACCAGAAAAATATATTCGTGAATTTATTGCAGCAGGCTCCGATTATTTGACCTTACATGTTGAATCAACATCGCAAATGAAAGAAAATTTAAAACTGATCAGGAATTTAGGCTGTAAAGCAGGGATCACTTTACGTCCCAAAACAGCCATCAAAGAAATCGAAAGCTATTTATCAATGGTGGATCTAGTTTTAATTATGTCTGTTGAGCCTGGTTTTGGTGGTCAATCTTTCATGAATGACCAAATGGCTAAAGTGCAATGGCTTGCGGATTATAGGCTTAAAAACGATTTAAACTATCTGATCGAAGTTGACGGTGGAATAAGCCCGCAAACTGCTCCTGTTTGCTGGGCAGCAGGGGCTGATATCTTAGTCGCTGGAAGTGCTGTTTTCAAAGGCGAAAAAACGGTGCGTAATTATCAGGATAATATTAAATCTCTTCTCGACTAGCTGATTTC
>JANOOI010000027.1:0-6410 GCA_031421235.1 Bdellovibrio sp. | reverse complement strand
AGTTCGAACAATAGGCACGCTGGATGAATTCGTAACAGCTGTCGCATCGGCCGCACCGGCCAAATAAAAAATGCCGACACCGTACCAATCAGGTCCACCTGTATTATTAGTTAGCGTTGTGGCTGTTGGCGTAAGACTTATTTTTACTTTTTGATCACCGGGGCGCACTGTATAACCACAAATTCCATCCAATGAAGCGTTCGAACTTGAACAATAACTTTGTACAGAGACAGCGGGACCAACATAATTTAAAGCTACTGAAATCGATCTAATTTCATCAGCATCAATAACACCACTGCCATCAGTATCTAGGCCAACGAATAATTTACGACCTGATTCAAAATTAACAGTTGTTCCTGAACTTGGCGCGGGATTACAAGATCCATCAAAGTTACCATCTGCTCCACATAGATAGCCCCAAGTTAGCGATGTTGATAAATCTAATGTTGCACCACTAACTAAAGCTGGCAAAGGCCCCGTGAAGTTCTCATCACTGGTCGCTGTTCCAGTTCCAACTGTAAAAGGCCCGCCAACCGGTACGTTTTCATCAACGACGACACGAAAACTAATTAACAAAGCCGGATGAACGCTTGTTTTATTACAAGGTGCGCCCGGTGTTGTAGATACACACGAATTACAAGTGCTTGATGATGAAAATGAATTACAAGTACCTGCGATGCCGCCGTAAACACGTGTAACTGTCGTGTTACTTGTTCCAGTGCTTAAATCACTGTAACTGACACCGTTGACACTTTCGATTCTAAAACCGGCGTGGGTTTGATTAGAAAAAATCAGAATGAATAAAGCAGTAAAAATATATCTCACTTAATCAGTGCAGCATAGCCTAATAGCCTTGTCAAAACTGCTTGTGGAAAAAATAACTAATTTGAACGATTTTTTATGAAAAAAGCTTCTGTGCGATCTGAAGGCCGTTTAAAGCTGCGCCCTTTTTTAAATTATCAGATACAACCCACATCAACCACCGCTTTGGATTATGCTTATCTTGATGAAGCCTGCCCACGTAAACCGGCTCCTCACCAGAAACTTCTAATGGTGTTGGAAAATCTTTTTGCATAAAAACTAAGCCTTCAGCTTGCTCTAAGGCATTGATGACCTCTAATAGCGTGGCTTGTTTATCTAAAGTCACCCAAACCGCTTCTGAATGTGAATTCAATGCCGGGATCCGCACAGTAAATGCTGAAACTTTTAAATTTGTATTTTCTAAAATTTTAACAGATTCATCCATGATTTTTGTTTCTTCAGTTGAAAAGCCATCATCTGCAAATGTTCCAATTTGTGGAATACAATTAAATAAAATTTGTTTTGAAAAAGCTTTCGGTTCTAGATCGGCATCTTGATAATTTTGCGTTTGATAAATTAATTCATCGTAACCTGGAAGACCCGCACCACTGACCGCTTGATAGGTCGCCACTGTCACATCGCTAATACCGAATGCGTCTTGCAGCGGTTTAAGTGCAACGACTAATTGAATCGTTGAACAATTAGGATTGGCAATAACTTGTGGTTTTAAATCAGGTTTTAAATGAACACCGTTGACTTCAGGAACGATCAGCAGAATATCTTTTTCCATTCTGAACGCATTTGAATTATCAATCGCGTAAGCACCGGCCTTAACTGCAATGGGCGCCCATTCTTTTGAAATATCATCACCCGAAGAGAAAAAAACCATGTCTAGTCCGTCAAAACAATTTTGTTTTAGAACTTGAACGGACCAATCTTTTCCGGCCAATTGTAATTTTTGTCCTAATGAATTAACTGAAGCAAAGGGTCTTAATTCTTCTATTGGCAAAGCGTGTTCTTCGATAAGATTAATAAATGTTTCACCGACAACGCCTGTAGCGCCAACAAGACCGATTTTTAAAGGGCGATTCCATTTCATTAGTCGTGCTCCTCTTGTAGGTCTTTTTCGTTCACTTGGGCTGGCGCGTAAACACTGGCTGGTAAATTTTTATGACGTTTTCCCCAACGAAATACACCAAACAATGCGCCTAAAACTGCATAACCAAAAAATAAAACAAACAACATAGTTTCTGGCTGGATAGCCACAACAAATAAAATTATCACACCAAAAATAAGATATTTAAAAGACTGACGTTGTTTAAGGTCAATGTCCTTAAACGATCGATATCTAAAATTAGAAACCATCACAAAAGCCAATAAAATTGTCATTAGCAATAAGGGTACTGAACCTTGTGCGTCCCAACCCATGTCATTAAATGCCAAGTACGCTGAAGCAATAATCCCTGCAGCCATCGGAATTGGTAAGCCTTGAAAATAATTTTTTTCAACAACGCCTACTTGCACATTGAACCTTGCTAAGCGTAAAGCTCCGCAAGCTGCGAATAAAAAGCTGGCCATCAGGCCCAACCGACCAAAAGGCGTTAACGCCCAAAAATAAAGTAACATACCTGGCGCCACGCCAAAGCTGACCAGATCACACAGCGAGTCTAACTCAGCTCCGAATTTACTGGTTGCTCGGGTTAGTCTTGCTAAGCGCCCGTCAAGTTGATCAAACACTGCTGCAATAACAACTAATATAGCAGCTGTTTTGTAATCTTGTTGAAAAGTACAGATGATTGAATAAAAACCGCAAAATAAATTTCCGATCGTCATCAGATTCGGTAAAATATAAACATACATTCCTAATCTTTTACCAGAAGCTGTTTTTTCTTCTAATTCATCAAATTGATCAACCATAACAAAACCACCTTTTATGTGAACTTTATTTAAACCTTTAGCTTTTGAACAGCTATTTTAAATAAACTAAGTACTGAAAAATATTAAAAAAGCTAAAAACAAATGTCAGCCCTATACAGCTTAAAACAGGCATCGTAAAATTATCATCGATTTTAGCAATAGGAATTAATTCTGCTAATGCGCCCACAAGACCCGATAAAAGACTAACGATCAAAATATATTCACCCACGTTGTGATAATATAAAAAACCAGCAGTGAGCAAAAAACAAACGACAAATGCAGCCACAAAACCTTGCACAGATTTGTGTCCGAAAATTTTATCTTTGCCGTAACGAATACCGACGTAACTGGCAATTGGATCAGCGAACGCTAAGAAAAGCAAACTGAGCCCCACAATTTGTGGATGGGATAAAAAACCCACTGTGATCACACCGGTGATTAAATATGTTGTCCCGGCGGGGCGATCGATTTCACTTTTGCGCATGATTGGCTTGAACCAGCGCAGAAGGATCCGATTAATTTTTGGATTATACAAACGAACCAAATCAACCGGCACAAAGATAATCCAAGCAACTATAAGCAAAACAAGGCTTAACCAAACGGGCAATAGTGACCAGATCAAAAAAAAGAAAGTAACCCCCGACATATGCCAAACTTTTCTGGCAAGATGCACGTCAGATCTTTTCTTAAAGTCATCAATAGTCTGGATGTTTTTTGAGCTGTCTAATTGAGTCACAATCGCAACAAATTAAGGAAAGCTTCTACAGCTGTCACCTTAAAAACTACTGCAAACGGTGAATTCTAAGGGTTTGCGTCTTTTTTTGCCCGTCGTTTAAGCTAATCTCGAAATGTAGAATGTTATCACCATTTTCCAGCTGAATAAAATCTGTCTTCGCATCGGTTTTGTTAATTTTAAATAACTGAGCACTGTATCCGTTTGTTCGGTTAAGAAGTTTTAAATTTTTAGCCTGATTCGATTGATCAAAACAGTTCGTCATTTTTAAAGTAATATGGTTCGAATTCACATTAAGTTTTTTTAACCCAAATTTATCTTCAAAGATTTCTTCACAAGACAGTTTAAAAGTTGTTTCAAAGGCAATTTTTTTCGCAGGTTCATCAGCAAAAAGATTTAATGGCTGAATTAAACTATTTTCAACTTTGTTAAGCGATGCTGGATTTCTTTTTTGGCTTTTAGAGCTTTGTAATTCGGATAGCTTGACTGGCTTTTCGTTTTGTTGAATCAAAATAGAAAAACTAACAGCGTTCACAACCAGTAACACAAATAATGAAATGACAATTTTCGAATACCGTTTTGATAAGTACGTCACCCTACTACATCGGGATATTCAGAGCTAAAATTCAGTTAAAACAGGGCCGAAAATGAAAGAAGCCAGACTTTTGTATTTAAAAGCTGGCTCTGGCTATAGGGCTATAAGTGCAGCTTCTTGTTAATGAGTCGAAATATTTCTCATATTAAGACATATTCTATTTTGTATTGTATGTGCTCATAATATATGTAATTATGAGCACATGATATACAGAATGATTCATAAAGAAATGGGTTCAACTAAAAAAAGCATTTTACTGTTTGGGCCAAGACAAGTTGGGAAATCAACTCTCATTAAAAGTCTTAAGCCAGATCTGACAATCAACTTATCTGAGGAAGACACCTATTTAGATTTTGCACAGGATTTATCTAGGTTAAAAAACTTAATTGAAAGACAGTCCCCAAAAACTATATTTATAGACGAAGTTCAGCGAATTCCTAGTATCATGAATTCAGTTCAGGCCTTGATCGATGATAACCCAAAACTTAAGTTTTATCTAACTGGATCAAGTGCGCGAAAACTAAAAAAAGGTGGCGCCAATTTATTGCCAGGTCGAGTCATTAATTACAGACTGGGACCATTAACAATCAAGGAACTTAATTATAAATATCAACTTCAAGATCTGCAATATGGCTATTTGCCAGGTGTTTATTCAGAATCAGATCCTAAGGTAAAAAAACAAGTTTTAACTTCGTACAGTTCAAATTATGTCACAGAAGAAATTAAGGCTGAATCTTTAGTTAGAGACCTACCTGCCTTTTCTCGGTTTTTAATGTCCTCGACTGAAAACGCAGGTCAATTTATTGATTATTCAAAAATTTCTAAATCAGCTAAAATATCTAGACATTCCGTGCCTAGATATTTCGAAATTTTTGAAGACACGCTGATTGGTCAAAGACTATTTCCTGATCCACAATTGAGTGAAAAATATGATCTTATTAAACATCCAAAATTTTATTTTTTTGATGTTGGCGTTTATAATGGATTAGTTAAGTCATTTGATCTAGCCCCCGAAAGGCTTGAGATTTTGACAGAACAACTGATCTATCAGCAGTTATTATCATCAGCACAGTCGTTAAGTTTAGATATAGAGATTACCACGTTACGGACACGAAGCGGTGCTGAGATCGATTTTTGGATCAAATTAGATAATAAAAAGTTTGGCCTAGAAGTAAAAACCAGTGATAAGCTATCTGAGGCAGACGTTAGACATCTTGTTTTGTTTAAAAAAAATGAGCCTAAAGCGCAGTTTTATTTATTTCATTTTGGTCAAAAAGAACTAAAAATTAATGATATTTGGTGTTTGCCCTGGGCAAAGGGCTTTAAAGACATCGGACTCTAAATTAAATCTAACAAGGACCATCGCAATGACTGAAGCTTTCGTAAGCCAATTTGAAAAAATGAATTCGTTTTTTTTATTGCATCAAACCCGGTCGTTGGCATTTCGTCTTGAACAACTCAAAACTCTTGAAAAGTTAATCAAGGAAAATACTCCATTAATACTAGAAGCCCTTTATAAAGATCTTCGTAAACCTGAGGCCGAAGCTTTAATGGGCGAAATCTGCATCGTACTTGAAGAAATTAATTTCACTAAAAAAGAATTAAACAAATGGATGAAACCAAAATCTGTCAGTACACCGGTTAACTTATGGCCTGCTAAAAGCCAAATTATTTATGAACCCAAAGGTGTCGTGCTAATTATTAGCCCTTGGAATTATCCTTTTCAGTTGGCGATGTCACCGCTGGTGGGCGCGATTGCTGCAGGAAATTGTTCCGTCATAAAACCATCAGAAATGACTCAGTACACTTCAAAATTAATTATTGAATTGGTGAAAAAATATTTCGATGCGAATTACATCACAGCTGTTGAAGGTGGAATTGACGAAACAACGGCATTATTGAAATTACCGTGGCATCATTTATTTTTTACTGGCAGCACACCAGTTGGTAAAATAATTATGAAGGCAGCCGCAGAAAATTTAACACCCGTGACATTAGAACTTGGCGGGAAAAGCCCAGCTATTGTGAATCACGATGCTGATATCGGCGTCACAGCGAAGCGTTTAGTTTGGGGTAAGTTTTATAACGCCGGCCAAACATGTGTAGCCCCGGATTATGTTTATGTTCATAAATCAGTCAAGCAAGAATTGATTGATCAAATGATTACTGAAATGAAAAACCAGTTCGGGCCAGATTACCAGCAAAGTCTAAATTATGGTCGCATTATCAATACTAAAAACTTAGATCGCTTAAAAAAACTGATTTCAAAAGATCAAATTATTTATGGTGGCGAAATCAACGATGCTGACCTTTTTATCAGCCCGACGTTAGCAAACGTGACTGATTGGTCAGACCCCTTGATGC
>JANOOI010000026.1:0-3940 GCA_031421235.1 Bdellovibrio sp. | reverse complement strand
TTCATGAAAGAAGCTTGTTGCAAACCCTAAAACCTGCCGAAAATCAAATAAAGAGCTTCTGAGCTCATTCAAGTTCCGAATATCAGACGACTAATACTCTATAAACCAAATCCCTAAGGGCATTTATCGGGGGCAGTTTCTAAAAAATAAATTATTGAAAATATCGAAACTAATACGATTTAATGTAGCCGAATCGGTATTCAAAAAGTTGTTCTGTGAAACTTTGTGCTGCTGTTTTTTGCGTACGCTGACTGTACAACACGCCCAAGCTAATCAGTTGATCATTGTAATCATAAATAAGATCAGTACCTGCAAACATTCTTGCACCAAGGCTTGAACTTGAACCTGATATCTTAGCTGGCAAAATAAATGCATATCCGCCGTTAGCTTCTGCCGTGTAACGACCAGCCTCTAAAAACATGTAATTTACTTTACCTGCAATATCCATATTCAAAACTGTTCCTAAATCTACGACTCCGGATGATGACGCCGTACTGTTTGCAACAATGTCTTGCTGAAAGTTTATGAACAATCCATACCAGCTAAAATCAGTGAACTCTCGAGTCAAACCAAGTTGTAAACCCAGTAGGTTTTGTTTTGCGTTTTCGATAGTGTAACTTGAAGCTGTTGAAGCAAGGGCCGCTGACTTATACGATAGTTCAGCAATCCAATGATCAGCGTAAAGCAGTTTGCTAAACCTAGGCGGTAATAATCGATATGAATTCAGGCTTAAACCAAAGTTAGCAGGTGATGTTAAACTGAATTTTTCATTTGTTGTATTCCCATCTAATTTTGAAAATGATATTTGCGGGGTTACTGTCCACTTATTCGTTATTCTTGGTCGTTTGTATGTAGGCGTATAATAAGTTAAGCTGTAACTTTTTTTCGAATTATCTTTATTGTAAAGACCTTGATAAACTTGAATCACGTTATCTGAAGCAATTCTAAAGCTTTCTTGGTCAAAGAAAATTTGTTCGGCCCATTTAATTTTATTGTTTTCTAAATCAACGAAATCGACTTCGTATACCCCATTTTCTGAATTTTTATTGACTGTCGACGGTAAAAATTTCCTTTTTTTTGTCATAACTTCTAACGAAGCACCTGAAGCGTATTGTGCTAAAAATTGGATTTTATTTTTTGTTTCTTTCAAAATGACTTGGCCTTTTGGACCAACTTCAATACCATCGATCATTATTTTAGCATTCGGGTTGGCATTTTGAACTGGTTCAACTGGAAAACAAATATTCATCATTGAAAATTGGTTTTTTTGTTTAAAACAAACTTGAACTGCTGACTTCAGCGATTTTGCACTCAGGTCTAAGTCATAACGCTGATCAATTTGAAATAAGTCGATCACTTGCTGACTTAGACCTTTGTTTTGCGCATCTAAAACTTGGATTTCGACTTTTTGACCGTTAAGGAAAATTAGATCTGCAGACTGCAAACTAACTTGACCTTCATTAATAAACAAAGATGACTGATTTAAGTTTATTTTTTTATCACCTACAATAATATAACCATTAGCATTAGCTTCATAAGCGTAATATTGATTTAAAAAGACAAAAGGCAATTCCTTCTTTGGCTCTGCAGCCCAAGAAATTTGTGTGTTCAATAAAAAAACCAACATCAATCGAATAGACATTAAACCTTTAAAAACTTAAAATATTTTTGTTCCATTACATCAATATCTAAAACAGCACCAGATTCGTGGTTAATAGTACTTTTAACGTTTAAAAAACCATCACCGTAATCTTTACCTGATATATATAGAATACTTTTTTCAAGATCGTCATCTTCATTAAAATAAGGAACATAAAACGATTTAATTTTAAATTCAACAGGTATAAATCCTTGAACCATATTCACTTGATCAATAAAAATTTTTGGACAGCATACAATTGATACATTTTTTGACTGAACTGAATTAACAAATTTAATCCATTCACGAATGCCCAATGAATTAATCATTTTAATTTCATTCAGATTAATTTCAATAGGTTTGTCAGCCGGTAGTTGTATGTTGGCTGTTGGAAAACTGTCATCGATAACCCCAACAAGTTTAAGCTCGCAAACTTCACCCTTATTTTCTATTTTATACTGACATCTTGACATAAACTATCCCTTCTCGTTTACAGTAATTATATGAATTGATTTTTGAATAAACTGTTTCTTTTTTTCTGATACGGCCAGTGGCAAAATCACAGTCACGCGGGTGACCTCGTTCGGGATTACTCCCATAATTAATGAATCACAATGTTCATATACAAGTGCTGATCCCAAGCCCGCGCCTATTGAATTTTTTGACATAGCTTTGTCAAAACCCAATGTAAATGCAGCTTGAATATGTTTCAAAAGTTTATAACAATCTAAAGTCCCGTAAAAATCTATGATCGAAATCGCAATCAATTGATTTGACACACTCAGAATTAATTTTGAAGGCGCTAAAACTTCTTTCTTTGACAGCTTTTTTGCATCAACTTGTGCGTTCATAATTAATTCTTCTAGTGTTTGACAAATTCCGCTTAACTTTTGTGAATCAGCGTTCAAACCCAACTGACTAAGAGCTTTATTGATCAAGTCATCGCGAGACGACACATCGTTAAAGTCTAAAACACAGCTTTTACCCCAAATCACTTCAAATTGAGGGTCAAAAAAATCTAGTTTATTGACGTAAATTTTATTTAAAAAATCACATTACTTTCCAAAGGTTCTAATGAGTTTTGGATACAATGCTGAGTTTTTTTGCTTAAAATTACATCTAGACACTCAAGCGGTGTAAGTTGATCTGCACATAAAATTTCTTTTTGATATAAATTTAATGGGTTATATGCAATTTGATTTTTTAATGATGAACCAACGATTACATTTTTAATAATCTGTTTACGTTCATCTAAGTTCTTTTTGAAATTATCACTCATTTAACATCTACCGCGAAAAATGTAACATCATCAATCAATTCTGTTTTTTGTCTGAAAGATTCAAATTGATCATTCATTGAATGAATAAATGTTTCAACGCCGACCTGTTTGTTTTGATTTTCTAGTATAATTTTAAAAAAACCACGTTCTTGAAGTGATTCCCCTGCCGGACTTTTAATATCTGGCACACCATCTGTGTAAACAACTATACGATCACCCGCTTCAAGCTGGTATGTTGCTGACTGATAAACTGAATCCAGTGATTGACCAAGTCGTGTGCATTTTGATTCATCTAAGAAAACAATATCCTTCTTTTTTAAATCGACTTTGTTTTTAAGAACTAATGGCGCTTCATGTGATGCATTAATATATTTCAATTCACGAGTTTTTTTATCAATCACGCCCAAAAAGCATGTCATCATCATTTTGCTTTTAGAAACTTGGCAAATTGATTTATTAATTTTTTCAATAGCAGTAACGGGGTCAAGATTAAGACCCTCTGTCATGGCTACTGCAGATTTAATGGCACTTGTTAAAAGTGCTGCTGGTGCTCCATGCCCTGTGGCATCGGCCATCCAAAATGAAAACGAATCCTCATTTTCGTAATAATGCCACCAATCACCGCCGCATTCAGATGCCGACCGATACGACCCACAGATATCTGCAGTTTCAAGCTGAGCATAGCTTTCTGGAAACAGTGTTTGCTGAACTGCTTGAGCTGTTTTTAATTCAGATTCCAGCCTAGCCTGATTAGCTGTATCTTCTAATAGTTTAACGATTTCAACTGCCATTCGATTAAACGTTGTTGATAGTACAGATATTTCGTCATTGCCTTTGACTTCGATATTCACTTTAAAATTACCGTCAATAATTTGCTTTGCAGCTTCATAAAGAACTGAAATTCTTTTTGTTATATATGACGAAGCAATCTGACTGATTAAAATGACTCCAGATAAAACCATAAAAAATACAATCAATGATTTGTTGATTAAATATGTCAATACACTGAAAGCATTTTTTTT
>JANOOI010000025.1:0-2609 GCA_031421235.1 Bdellovibrio sp. | reverse complement strand
GCGGTGAAATTTTTGGTACAAGGCTGAATACCATTCACAATCTTCATTTTTATATGTCGGTGATGACTAAAGCTAGGAAAGCCTTAGACGAAGATCGTTGGGAAGAATACAGAGATTTTTGCTACTCCCGATTTATTTTATCTGACAAAACACTTTCAAAATGATCAGCTAAACTAATCAGTCAAATTAAGCATTTATTTGGCTGATTAATTAATCAGCAACAAAATAACGCAATAAATAAAGGCCAAAAGTATATCTTGATGCGCCTTGATCGAAACTCACTTTAAGTGTTCAATTTTACATTAGCTTTCTTTAATCTCGAAAGGATTATCAATGTTTATTCAAAGTTTAGTTGTCTTAGTTCAAAAGTTAACTTTAAGCACTGTGGCTTTAGCACAAGAAGCAGTAACACCAATCGTTGCTGCTGGGTCGCCTGTGGCCCCGCCAGCGTGGATGCAATTTGTACCGTTTGCAGTGATTATTGCTGTATTTTATTTTTTCATCATCAGACCACAATCTAAAAAGCAAAAAGAACAACAAAGCTTTTTAGGATCACTTAAAGTTGGCGATCAAGTTGTCACCCAGTCGGGGATTTTTGGTAAAGTAAAAGGTTTAAGTGAATTAACGATTGATCTTGAAATTGCACAAAATACGCAAATCAAAATCTTACGTCACCAAGTGATCACGCAACAGTCGACTTTGACTGCAGCTGCACAAACAAAATAATTTTATTTAGTTATAATTTTAAAAAAAATAGAAAAAGGATTCAACTCATGGATAATATTCGTTTAAGAACTTGGTTAGCAGCACTTGCAATGGTTTTAGCTGCTGTGTTTATCGCGCCTAATTTTGTCGATACTTCAAGATTTTCTTGGTGGCCATCAAAAAAATTAAATTTCGGATTAGACATTCAAGGTGGTTTACATCTTGTTATGGGTGTCGATATTGACGGAGTGGTTAACACAACAGTTGTTCGGCAGACAAAAGTTTTAGAATCTGAATTTGCCAAAGATGGCGTGGTTGTTAAAGGTTTTAATACCGACAACGCGAAAACAGGTCAGTTTGATGTCTTATTAAATTCGGCTGATCAAGGCGTAAAGATTGAAGCCCTCATCGCAAAAAATCACGCAAGTTCTTTGCAAGTGATTTCAACGACGGCAGATAAAGTTGAATTAAAATATTTCGATGCTTACATGCTCGATCAAAAACAAAACACGATTCGTCAAGCGATTGAAACAATCAGAAATCGTATTGATGAATTTGGTGTTGCAGAACCGTCAATTGCACAACAAGGCGATAGTCGTATTTTAGTTCAGCTTCCAGGTATGGCAGATGCTGAAAAAGCGAAGCAATTAATTAATGCTACAGCGAAACTAGATTTTATGTTAGTCAGCTTTGCAAAAAGCCCTGAAGAACTTCGTCAGTTAATTGATGAGACTGAAAAAGCAGGTGGATATTCATTAGCAACTTTGAAATACAATGAATATATTACTAAACTGAACACTGATTTAAAATCTAAATTACCAGCAAACACGATTGTTTATTTTGAAAAACAACAAAACGTGAAAACTCTTGAAGCAGGAGCTCAGCCTTACTTGCTTGAAACAACAACTGATTTAACAGGTGACTCACTAGATACAGCGTCAGTTGGTTTTGGTCAGTATGGCGAACCAGAAGTTAAATTGAACTTTAATCCGGCAGGTGCGGTGAAGTTTGCAGAACTGACAGAAAAAAATGTGAACCGCCAAATGGCTGTTGTGTTGGATAAAGTTGTTAAAACAGCGCCAAACATAAACGGAAAAATTCCTGACGGACAAGGTGTGATCACACTGGGTCGTGGTGGCAATCAACAAGATATGTTAGACGAAGCTAAATTTATCGCGACATCATTACGTGCAGGATCTTTACCTGCAACATTAGAACAGCTTGAAGAACGCCGTGTTGGACCATCATTAGGTAAAGATGCTCTGGAAAAAGCCAGATTAGCAGCGATCATTGGATCTGTGATCATTATGTTATTTATGATGATTTATTATAAAGGCATGGGCGTGATCACAGCGTTTGTTCTATTTTTAAATATTATAGCTGTGTTTGCAATTTTAGGTTCTTTAGGGGCGACACTCACATTACCCGGTATTGCTGGGATGGCTTTAACAGTTGGCTTCGCAGTTGATTCCAACGTGTTAATTAATGAACGGATTAAGGAAGAACTATTAGGCGGAGCTTCAATCACAACAGCTATTCAGCAAGGCTACAAACAAGCAATGTCAGCGATCATCGATTCTAATATTACAACGTCTTCAACAGCTTTAGTTTTACTTTATTTTGGAACAGGCCCTGTAAAAGGTTTTGCAGTCACATTATTAGTGGGCATCGTAACAACACTTTTTTCAAACGTATTCGTATCAAAAGTGATTGTGGATAATTTAGTTCACCGTTTTGGTTTAAAGAAAATTTCTATTTAGTTTATTAACTTTTAACGATTTAGGGTAAATATATGGCAAACAAAGAATCTTTTGGAAAATATGACTTCGTCGGACGAATTGGTTTATTTGGCGGAATATCGTTAGTTTTTGTGATCATATCGATGGTTTACTTAGCTGTTCGGG
>JANOOI010000024.1:0-2459 GCA_031421235.1 Bdellovibrio sp. | reverse complement strand
GAAGATGAAAACACGTTTGATACAGATGATTTAACATCTTGGAATCCAATTAAAAAGCCAGATTCAAAAAATGAGCAAATCCGAAAAGCTCTGGTTCTTGGGCTTCGAGACTTTGCAAATAAAACAGGACTTAAAAAAGTTCATTTGGGTTTATCAGGGGGGATCGATTCAGCCCTTGTTAGTGCTTTGGCTGTGGACGCTTTTGGCTCTGAAAACGTAAAACTTTTTGCACTGCCAACACAGTTTAATTCTGATTTAAGCCTGATCTATGCCAAGCAGCTTGCAACAAATTTGGGAATTCATTTAAAAACAATTTCGATACAAGAAAGCTATAATTTTATAAAAAATATTTTAGATCAAGAATTTCAAATTAATCAGTTTGGCTTGATGCACGAAAATTTACAGTCAAGAATTCGAGGTTTGTTTTTAATGGCTTATTCAAACTTTTCAGGCAGTTTATTATTAACGACAGGCAATAAAGCTGAATACGCAACTGGCTATGCTACGTTGTACGGTGATATGTGTGGTGGTCTTGCACCAATAGGTGATTTAACAAAAAAACAAATCGTTGATTTGTGTTTACATTACAATAAAGAAATTGAAATTATTCCAGAGTATATAATTACGCGGCCACCAAGTGCAGAATTGCGGCCAGATCAAAAAGACGAAGACAGTTTGCCAAATTATAATTTGTTAGACCAATCGGTTAAGAATTTAGTGGAAGACAAAAAACCAGTTAAAACTGCGACGGATCGTTGGTTATTTCAACAGTTGATGAAGACTGAATTCAAAAGATGGCAATCAGCACCAATATTAAAAGTATCAGCGCACTCGTTTGGTCGTGGCCGCAGATATCCAATAGCTCATAAAGCTAAGGAATAATTTAGAACATGAAACCCATTTGTTTGGGTTGTCTTTCGATTTGGGGAAATTTGAATTCAGGTTTTCCAGTTAATGAAATTAAGTTTTCTAGTTGTGGCAATTTATTACCGATTGAAATTCTTTTCACCATTTCCCAAAAAACCATTCCGCAGTAAGTGGCATCTTCTTCGGCACGGTGAAAGTCTGTTGATGGAAGTTTAAAGTGTTGGACTAAGGTTCCCAATTTATAATTAGGTAAACCGGGTATGACTTTTCTAGAAATAGGTAGCGTATCAACAACAACTCCACGAGGTGCCACAGTTTCATATTTTTTAATATCAGAAGCTAAAAACTGGCAATCAAAAGGGGCATTATGCGCAACCAAAATGTCATCACCGCAAAATTCAGCAAATGATGGAAGTAAAGTTTCGATTCGGGGTTTGCCTGCAACCATATCATCAGTAATTCCATTAACTGCTGTTGCACCGGGTGGAATAGATCTTAACGGGTCAATAAGGGTTGAATAAACAGATTCAACGACGCCATTCACGATTCTAACTGCACCGATTTCTACGATTTGATCAACGCCAGGCACTGTTCCAGTAGTTTCTAAGTCAAAAGCTATAAATCTCATATATAATTTGATACATATAAAATATGAAGGATTCAACAAAAACACTCACTGTTCATTTTCAAGATGAAATAGATTCTAAAGAGTATCAGTTTGAGGCTGTAGTTAATTTACTCGAGTTTCTTAACGTGCAGAAAGTGGGCATAAATCAATCCTGCGGCGGTTTTGGCACTTGCACAACTTGCCGAGTGCTAATTAATCAAACAGATTTACCTATCCATGAAATGAACGAAATTGAAAACGAACGCAGCGCAGAAAGAAATTTTGAACTCCATGAAAGATTAGCCTGCCAAATTGAAATTGAATCGAATTTAACAATCACGATACTCACAGCTTTGTCTACAGAAGATTAATCAACCAAATACGGCAAACAAATTACTCGACATAAAAGTTATTAGTATAAATCCATGTTAACCACTTTATGGCATCAGGAAGTGGCAAACGGGGACTTAGTCTAATCTGCAGTCTATAAACACCTTTAGATTCAATACTAAATACGCCTTCAAAAGTATTTAAATGATCGATGCGTTTTCCATTTTTAATTAATACTACTTCGTAAAAGACATTCGGTTCAGTTGGTAGTTTGTAATAAATTTGTAAGTTTTTATTAAATGAAACTGTGTCGCCTGTAAAATACATTTTATTTGTCGTTTTATTAGATAAATAATTTACAAAACCTGCCGGATCACCCAAAGCATCAAAAGCAATATAAAAATATCCTTTTTTCAATAATGATAAAATATTTTTTGCATCGTTTTTGATAACGCCTTTTAATTCAGAATTGGCCATCAAATGATAAGAAGCAATGCTAAAACTGCGTTCGTAGCTGGGAAACTTAATCAGCCAATCTGCAAAAGGGATGGCTTTAGCTGTGGCTTCTGCACCCAAAAAAAAGCCAATTTTTTTTTGCTGCGATAACTGATCAAATAAATGAAGCTCTTCAGTCGGTTCTTTGAATAATCTAATC
>JANOOI010000023.1:0-7774 GCA_031421235.1 Bdellovibrio sp. | reverse complement strand
GTTGGTAAACACTGTGGATTGCTGGATAGAAAAAACTTATCATTATTTGATTCAATTGATATAAGATGGCGATTGACACAGACTATTTCAAGGCCCTGTGCAAAGATTGAAGATAATGAAATGAAAAAAAAGCCCAACCATGATAGTTGGGCTTTTTTATTTGACCGTAGAATTGGTCTTAAAAAATACATTTAAGCTGCAGCGCCTTGAGGCTTAGTTTTCTTTGCGGCTTTAGTTGTTGTGCGCTTAGAAAATCTTTCAGATTTTTCAAACACGACAGCAAATACTTCATCTAAGTTTTCAGCTAAGATAAAATTCATTTTATCTTTGAAAACTTGCGGGATGTCTTCTAGGTCTTTACCGTTTGCCATTGGAATAACAACAGTCGTAATACCTAAATTTAAAGCTGCTAGACATTTTTCACGAATTCCACCAACTGGTAAAACGCGTCCTTGTAAAGTCACTTCACCTGTCATAGCGATATCATTTCTAACAGCTGTTCCAGTTAGTAAACTAACTAAAGCCGTTGTTAATGTGATACCGGCAGAAGGGCCGTCTTTTGGGATCGCTCCAGCTGGTAAATGAACGTGAATATCAAATTTTTCAAACATTTCTGGTTCAATACCTAATTCATCCATATGCGCTTTTGCATACGACATAGCAGCGTGTGCTGATTCTTTCATGACATCGCCTAGTTGACCAGTTAGCATCAAAGAGCCTTTGCCCTTCATTTTTAAAGCTTCAATTAATAAAACTTCACCACCAGCTTGAGTCCACGCTAGGCCTTGAACAACGCCAATGCTAGGTTCAAGCATTTTTTCGTCTCTTAAGAATCTTGGAGGCCCAAGTAATTCTGCTACAGAAGCCGCCGTAATTTGAAGGAAGGTTTTTTCGCCCATAACAACACGCTTAGCAACTTTGCGACAAACAGAACCAACTTCTCTTTCTAGATTACGTAGTCCTGCTTCACGGGTATATCCAGAGATTAAGAATTTAATACCGTCATCAGTAAAACTGATATTTTCACTTGTGATACCATTAGCTTCGATTTGTCTGTTGATTAAATGTTTTTTAGTAATAAATAATTTATCATTTTCTGTGTAACCTGGTATATAAATCATTTCCATTCTATCACGCAATGCTGCTGGAATGTTTTCAACAACGTTCGCTGTAGCGATAAATAAAACTTTTGATAAATCAAAATCAACATTTAAATAGTTATCTCTGAAAGTTGAATTTTGCTCTGGATCTAGCACCTCTAACATTGCTGATGCTGGATCGCCTCTGAAATCAGATGCCATTTTATCAATTTCATCTAACACGATAACTGGATTTCTAGTTTTACACTGACGTAAAGCTTGAACAATTTTACCCGGCATAGCACCAACGTAAGTTCTTCTGTGACCGCGGATTTCAGCTTCATCTTTAACTCCGCCTAAAGCGATGCGGAAATATTCACGACCCATTGCTCTTGCAATCGATCTTCCTAAAGATGTTTTACCTACACCAGGAGGACCACTGAAACAAAGAATTGGACCCTTCATTGTAGATTTTAACTTTCTTACAGCTAAAAATTCTAAAACACGTTCTTTAGCTTTTTGTAATTCATAGTGGTCTTCATCTAAGATATTTTTCGCATGTCTTAAATCATGAATATCTTCAGTCGATTTATTCCAAGGCAGATCAACCATCCAGTCTAAGTATGTGCGAACCATAGTGGCTTCACTAGCATCTGGATGCATTCTTTCTAAACGTGATAATTGTTTTAGGGCTTCAGTTTGAACAGGTTCTGGCATACCAGCTGCTAAAAGTTTTGCTTTTAACTCATCCATTTCTTCAGACTTACTGTCGCCACCTTCATTACCAAGTTCATTTTTGATGGCTTTCATTTGTTCGCGTAAAAAATTTTCGCGTTGATTTCTTTGATCATCACGATTACCGCCACGAATTTTATTTTGTGCTTGTAAAACTTCAAGCTCATTATTTAAGATATCACAAACTAGGGAGAGGCGTTCTTTTGCGTCTGTTGTTTCTAAAACTTTCTGAGCTTCTTGGACTTTAATACCTAAGTTACTAGCGATTAAATCAGCAATACGACCTGGATCGTTCACATCATCTAATACTAATAGAATATCTGGCGATAGGGCTTTGCCTAGCGCAATAATTTTTTCAATGGATTCTTTTGCAGTACGCACCAAAGCTTCAACTTCAGCTGGTGTATGTACTGACGGAGTATCTTCTAATTTTTCAATAGCAACTTCATAACTGCCAGCTGTTTTTGTAAAAGAAGTGATCTGAGCTTTTGCTTCACCTTGAATAAGGATTTTAACTCGACCATCAGAAAGCTTACGCATTCTCATGATTTTTGCAACAGTACCAACTTTGTAGATTGATTCTGGTGTAGGGTTTTCTTCAGCTATGTCTTTTTGTGAAGCCAAAAAGATAAGTCTATTTTTAGCTAAAGCGTCCTCAACCGAACGAATCGATGATTCTCTTCCCACGAACAGTGGAATTATCATGTACGGAAATACAACGATATCTCGTACTGGTAACATTGGAAGAGTTTGAGGTACTTCAACTGGCTGATTATCAAATGTCATAGCTGCTCCTGTATGTGCTGCGGCTTAAGTTATACAACTTCTTTAAAAGCTGATCGGAGTATTTGATGATGGCTTGAATGATTTAAAGTCCTGATTTATAAGAAATGGTTAAAAACAAGACTGACATCCATGTCAGCTGGTCTCAATCCATGAGATAAATCTATGGAATTAAAAAAGAATAAATAAGGATTTATATATTATTGGAGTTGAAACGCGAAAGAGGATTTTCCCTCTTGATCTTCCATGCAGTTGATACAAAATGGTGTCAAAGGTCTGGCCTTTAGTCGACGTGTATCAATGTTTTCACCGCAGGCTTCGCATTCGCCGTACGTGCCAAAAGAAAATTTAGAAAGAGTTTTTTCAATCAGCAAAAGAGATTTTCTTTCGCGTTCATGCAATTGAATAGAAATACTATTTTGTTGTTCTTGAGTTATTAAATCGGCTTCGTCAGAAACTTTAGAAATGTCTAATTGTGAAAGTTTGAATTCAGTGTTGCGATTTAAGATTTCACTTTTTTGTAAAAGTAAAGTGTTGCGAATGAATTCAACTTCAGGTGATACGTTTGTATCGGCTTTTTTCACCAATTCCCCCTCTGAAACGTGTGTAAGCTCATCGAGGGATAATTAACGGACGCAGCATTGATGTCACTAAAAAAACAAAAACTTATTGTGTCGAATCATATGGCAAAAGTTTTCCACAATTTAAGGCGCTAGTTACAGTCAAGTTACAGTCTAGTTACAATGTTGATAAATAGACTTTTCCATTTTTTTTCACTCGTGATTCGCGTGCTTCTGCTCCTTCAATGCTCAGTCTAGTCCAAGGTATGGCTAACAATCGATCAATCTCTATTAATTCTTCGGTCTCTTCACAGATACCGTAGTTTCCGCTCTCAATGCGGGCAAGAGCTAAATTAATTTCAACCAGTCGATTTTTCATCCGTTGATTTTTGATGACAAAATTATGTTCTTCTTGATGGGCCGCAGATAAATCACTTTCATCGCCGCGTGATTTATCAACATGATTAAATTCTTCGGTTGTCGTTTTGATTTGATTTATTAATCCATAGCGCAATTTAAGTAATTTTTCTTTGCACTGTTCTATGTACAGCTCTTTGATTTGAGACGTTAATTTTTCCTTCTTCATAAACACTCCTTGTCATGATCACAACCAAAAAGCAGTTGTTGGACATAGGACGATTGAAGCCAATATAAAGGTTAAAGATTAATCAATTTTTTTAATAACGCTGGAACTGAGTTCAAATAAGTTTAAAGGTCTAACCAGTTCATGGTTAGTATTCATACGGATTTCGCTGTACGCGCCGTAGGTACGTCCCATTGATTTTAATTGGTGACTAAGGCTACTGCGGGATCTGTACCCTGAGGAAATTTGATCACGCAGGATTTTAGCAGCTTCAAAGGCTTGGGCTTCAATGATGGTGGGTGATTCATTGAAAGCTGCATAATATTTTTGATAGAAAGCTGATTTTTGTTCGTCCTCAGGTGATAGAGTGGCATCGACAAAGAAAATATTTTTAGCTGAATGACCAGCTCTGCGACCTAAATCCGACGTGTTCCAAAGATTTGTTCCTAAATAAGTCATTTCAGTAACGTCGTTGTTTTTCATAAAAGCCATGACCTGTCCTAGCGACCGGCCACCATCTGGAATAAACAACACATCGAAATTTACAACAGATGGCAAAATATTTTCACTGGCTTCATTTTCGCGTGAATTTTTCTTTTTCGGTTTTTTATCAACTACTGACTTTTTCTTTTTATCAGCTAATTCTTTTTTGCGGTCTTTGTATTCTTGTGATCTGGGTTCAATGTGGAAAGTGCCTAACATTTTTTGAATGTAAGGATTTAAATCATTGTCTTTGGCATCGTAAACCTGGGCAGCAGTCATTTCACCCCCGCCAGCTAAAACCATATCCCAATATGTATTTGCGAATTCGACACCGTAAGGATCATTTGGATACAAAACAGCAAAACGTTTTGCATTTAATTTTGTGAGTGCATATTCAACAAGTCTTTCAACCTGCATAGCAGGAGTCACAGCATTTCTAAATGTGTAATCTGTTTCATCTGTAAGACCGGATTTTTGAGAAAAAGAAAAATAAGGAACTTCAAAAAATTCTGCCCGTTCGGAGATGGCTATGGCTTCTTTAGCGCTTAATCCACCCAATACAGCAATGACATTCTGTTCTTTAAGAAGCTTTTCTACACCGCGTGAAGCTAATTCTGAATTACTTTGAGTATCGTAAACAATCACAGAATATGTCGAACCAGAAAGTGCAATTTGAATCGAATTTAAAACACGCTGACCTAAAGACGCAAAACGACCAGTCATCGGTAGTAATGCACCAATTTTTGATGCATCTGTTGGGTATGTAATTGTTGATCTTGCTTTTTCTGTTGGTGCAATGGGCAGTTCGGTTAATAGCGTTCCAGATGTAATACTTTCTGAAATCACCAACGTACCTGACGAATATGAAGTCTGTGAATCAATAACACTAACTTGAGGAGAAGAGCCGATGGGTGCTGCTGTTGAATATTTTTTCGACGGGATAACACGGTGACGAGTCTCAATTCGCGGAGAGCTTATACACGATGAAATTAAAAAAATGGGGATAAGCAACTGTAAAATTATCTTCAAAACTATTTTCATTTGCGCGACCTTAATAAGCCTTCAAGCTTTTCTTTATATGTTTTCACAAGTGGTGTTTCATCAATTTGTTTATGAATTTCATCGATCAATTCTTTTTGCTTAGAACTAATTTTTGTTGGCGTATCAATAATCAACCGAATCAACATGTCACCCGATCCGATGCCACCAATTTTGGGGAAGCCTTTACCTTTTAACCTTAAAGTCTGTCCAGAATAGATACCTGCGGGAATTTTTATTTGAGCTTTACCTAACAAAGTAGGGATATCGACCTCTGCACCCAGAATAGCATCGGTAAATTTAACAGGTAAATCTAATAGCACGTCATGTTCGTCTCTTCGGAAAAGCACATGATCCTGCAGAGCAATAATGACATAAAGATCTCCAGCGGGCCCCTTTGTTGGGCGGTCACCTTCTTCAGATAATTTTAAACGCTGACCTTCTTTGACTCCGGCAGGAACAGTTACGGATAATTTTGCTGATTCTTCTTTTTGGCCTGTCTGTCGTATAAAGCTGATAATTTTTTCACAACCGGAAACGGCTTCTTCAAACGAAATATTTAATGTGTAACGCAGATCTGATCCACGTCCAATTGGCTTTTGTCCTGACCTAGCACTAGCCCGCGCGTTAAAAACATCACCAAATAAATCACCAAATAAATCATTGATATCTGCGCCACCGAATTGTTGTCCGCCACGGCTTTGGGAGTGTTGTTGCGAATACTGCTGATTTGATCCACCGAAGGGATTTCCTTCCGCATGACCAAACAAATCATAGTTTTTCTTTTTTGTTTCATCACTCAGCACTTCATAGGCCTCAGAAATTTCTTTGAATTTTTCTTCAGCTTTTTTATTTCCCTGGTTTTTGTCTGGGTGAAATTGCATCGCTAATTTTCGATAAGACTTTTTGATATCATCTGGTGATGAACTTTTGCTGACTCCCAGAACTTGATAAAAATCTTTTTTACTCACTTATTGTCCTGATTGTTTGTTTTCATGGCTGTAGCCACGACAACTTGACCTAAACGAATAATTTTATCATGTAATTTATATGGTTTTTTAAAAACTTGTGTGACGTGGCCTTCGGTTACAGTATTAGTTGGTTCTGAACTAATGGCTTCATGAACTAATGGATTAAACGGCTGCCCTAAGCTTGATACCTCTTGAACACCATTTTTAATTAAAGCATCTTTAAATTCTTTAGCTGTTAGTTCAATGCCAGTTTTAAATTGGCCTAAGTTCTCTGCTGTCACATGTTGTGCCAAAGCCCGATCAAAATTGTCGACGACTTCAAGTAAATCACGCAAAACCCGTTCAGCTCCAAATTTTAATAAATCAGAACGTTCTTTCAAAGAGTTTTTTTTGTAATTTTCAAATTCAGCGCGTAAATACAAATATTCATTTTTCCATTTTGCGGCCTCATCTTGGGCCGATTCAATATCACTTTTTATTGGTGTTACGTTTTCTACAGCGTCAGCTTCTGGATTTGATTTTTGATCAGAATTATCAGACATAAAACAGGTCTCCGAAAATAGTATAAAATAAGTAATAAATGATTCTTAAAGTTTGAGTCCTATTCACAGAATGTCAACTTCTAGGAAGGTGAATTTTTCAAATATTTGATTGCTGATCAAAATTCCCTCATTTGTAAGCTGAAAGCCATTAGAATTTTGTTATAAAATTTGTCTTTCAATCATTGGTTTTGCTAGATCATAAACCTTCTTCGTTAAATTCTTGCCAAATTTGGTCTGCAAAGAATCTAAATTTAACCCAGCCTCTAGTCTTAACGATGTGTGACAGAAGTCCGTCAGCGCTTGGTGCTCAGCCAAAAATTCGATTTGTATCGAATCTAATTCTGATAAATTCTGTTGAATTTGATTTTCATAAACTTGAATGTTGTTAGGATTCCAATATCTAAAACCCCAAGATGTATTATTTTCGGAATGTGTTTTCTTTTTAGAATAGGAATGTGCGCTTAAACCTAGCCCCCAAAAGTCTTGATCTTGCCAATATAATAAGTTGTGTTGAGATTCAAAACCACTTAATCCGTAATTCGATATTTCATAACGCTTAAACTTGGCGGCATTTAAATTTTCATGAATAACATTGAACATTTCAATTTGTTCCTCGTCCAAAGGCCGGTTAATCGACAGAGGATGACCTTCAGGAACAGTTAAACAATAAGGTGAAATATGTGATGAACCCAGATCAACGGCGGTTAAAACATCCTGCTTAAGCTCTTCTAAGCTTTGTGTCGGAAGTGCAAACAATAAATCAAATGAAAAATTGAGATTATATTTTCTTAAAAGCGCCAAAGTTTCTTTTGTTTGATTTGAAGAGTGTTCGCGTTTGACCATTTTCAGCAAGCGATCATGAAAAGTCTGTGCTCCAACACTAAAACGATTAAAACCGTTTTCCAAATAATGATTTAATTTTTTTTCACTAACAGTCGCTGGATTTATTTCGATTGTGATTTCAGTCTGAGGGCTGGTTTTTAAACCTTGCTTGTTCAGT
>JANOOI010000022.1:0-21970 GCA_031421235.1 Bdellovibrio sp. | reverse complement strand
CGGGTTGGGCTTTTAAATGAAGGTCGGAAATACACTTATAGATGAGTTGATGACCTGGTTTATAAAAGTCCGAGTCATTTATGAGGTCTGCAATCTGGTCATAGGCCTCGCGCTCAAGCATGAGGCCGCCGAGTACAGAGTACTCGGCCTCAAGACTTTGAGGAGGAAGTTTTTGGCTCATCTTGTCCCCTCGAATAGATGAAAAAAGTCAAATTTTGGTATTGAGCTTAAACTACTGAGTTAAAGAAGTAGTTGGCGCATTCATAGTCTCAGTAACTTGAGCTTGAGCACCTTTTTTTGGCTTCAATTTGTAGTTGTCGATTTTCTTCTTAAGAGTGTTACGGTTGATACCTAACATTAAAGCCGTTTTAACTTGGTTTCCGTTATACGCTTTAAGAGCTAGTTCAATAAGAGGTCTTTCTACTTGTTCTAATACGATATTGTATAGACCATTTAACTCAACTTGAGCTTCTTTTTGTTGTTGGAATAAAACTTCCAATTTGCTTTTTACTAACTTCTCTAAGCTAACTTGTTGAAGATTTGCTACAAAAAGATTTTCCGAGTTATTGAGATTCGGCGTCATGGAACTCCCTCTTTCGATCGTGTTCATTGTTATTGTTTTAGTTGGGGTGTTTGTTTAAACACCGCGAGTTGTGGGTAACCAAATATACTTATGTTGTTGCAAATGCAACCTAACTTTTAATTTATTTTGCAAAATCTTTTCGGCCAACCAGCGTTCAGGTACTTGCGCGTGAGAAGGACTAAACAATACTGTAAATTTTTTTGATAAATCTAGTTGACGGCAAAAATTTTCTGACCAGTCGAAGTCTTTTTCACTAGAAATAACAAATTTAAATTCTGTTTTTTCATTGGTAAATTCCATGTTTTCCATCATGAAACTATCAGCTGCACCGCTGTCAGGGGTTTTAACGTCTAAAATCGTTTTAACACGTGGGTCAACATCTTTAATGGACTTTGCACCACTAGTTTCTAACGACACCTTGTAGCCAGAATCACATAAAATGTGGATCAATCTGTGGATATCTTTTTGCAAAAGCGGTTCGCCACCAGTAATACAAATATATTCGGCGCCATAACCCTTGACGATCTCTAAAATTTTTTCGAGGGACATCATTTCCCCTTCAAAATACGAATATTTAGTATCGCAGTAAGTACAACGCAAATGGCAGCCAGTTGTTCTGATAAAGACAGTCGGAAGACCCGCATAGGAACTTTCACCCTGTATCGAGTAAAATATTTCATTAATTTTAAGAAAAGTTTGAGTCAAATCCATATATATTGCGTTTGTACCTTTTAAGTCTTCGCGAGGGATTGAAATAACTACCAGCCTTTCGTGCAGTCTTCAAGAAATCTTACGAAAAATACAAGACCTAGACTTCAGGGTTTTTGATTCGGAGCACCTATAGAATTTACACTATACGAATGAACCATTTCTTTAAAAGATTTCAACAAGATGTACGTGCTATTGGGTTTCTTGGTCTCAGTTTATTTATTGGCTTAGCTTTAGTCAGCTATAACCCAAAAGATCCATCATTTAATTCCCTGGGTCATGGACTTAATACTTTAAATTATTGTGGCCTACTGGGAAGCTTTCTAGCTGATCTTATTTATCAAGCCTTCGGGGTAACAGCGTGGATTGGCGTTGCGGGACTTATGCACGCATCAATCCAGAGTTTCCGCGGAGAAAAAATTCAATTTAAAGACGCTAGACATTTTTTAGCTGCGGCCTTGATAGCCTTTACAGCAGCTTTAGTCACAATTTATTTTCCAGAAACCAAATTTTTTGATCTCCAGATTTACCCAGGGGGATTAGTCGGTTTAGGTTTAGCTACAGGCGCTTTAAAATTATTAAATTCTGTCGGCGCACAAGTTCTATTGTGGACTTTATCATTAGTTCTTTTTGTGTTTTATTTTGAATTCAGTATTCAAGAGGCCACCGAAAGACCGATTGAAAAATTCTTTGCATGGTGGGCTAAATTAGATTCTTCTACTTTTTTCAAAGACTGGAAATGGCCTTCATTGAAAGAGCTTAAAAAAGAAAAGCTTTTAACTATCACGGGAAAAACATCAGATAAAAAAACTGTAAAAGAAAAACCTGAATCCTGTGTTGCTGAAAATTTATTTGCAAAACCCGCTGTTAAAGAAGAACACCTTTTTGAAGAAGATGATGAAGACGCAACTAAGAATGAATTCACCACTTCCAGTGACGACGAGACATCTGACGAAGTCGCTGTTTCTGCTTACGAGCCCCCGGCCCGAAGAAAAGTGATTGCACCGGTTAAAACCCCGCGTCGTGTCGAAAATTGGACGATGCCTAAATTATCTTTGTTAGATGATCCACCATTAAGCCGAATTAAAATCGAAGAAAAAGAAATCCGCAAAAAAGCCGACATCACATTAGATAAATTAAAACAATTCGGAGTAAATGGCCAAATCGTTGCTGCCAAACCCGGACCAGTCGTCACAATGTTTGAATTTAAACCCAACGCTGATGTTCGTGTTAATAAAGTCACTGAATTAGCTGATGATTTGTCATTGGCTTTATCTGCAGAATCTTTACGTATCATAGCACCGATTCCAGGCCGTGATGTCATCGGGATTGAAACATCAAATACTCAAAGAGAAACAGTGTATTTAAAAGATTTACTGGCGGATGAAAAGTTTTGGTCGGATGATTTAAAACTTCCGATTGCTTTAGGCAAACAAACAAATGGTGAACCCCGTATTGTCGATTTACGAAAGATGCCGCATTTATTAATCGCGGGAACGACCGGATCTGGAAAATCTGTTTTTACTGTTTCAACAATCACAGGATTTTTATTTAAACATTCGCCGAAAACGTTACGAATGATCCTGGTCGACCCGAAGCAAGTTGATTTGGCGGCTTTTGCGGATATTCCACATTTAATCATGCCACCCATTCGTGACCCTAAAAAAGCAGTCTTTGCTTTACGTTGGGCTGTGAGAGAGATGGAAAAGCGCTACAATTCGATGAATAAATTTGGCGCCCGAAATATTGAACAGTTTAATGAAGTCGTTGAAAATTTAACGGCTGATCAAATTGCTGAACATGAAAAAGTAAATGCCGAGTACGAAAATCAAGGAATTCTTAAACTTCAACAGTATTACTATACTCAACAACCTTATGTGGTAATAGCAGTCGAAGAATTCGGTGATTTAATGGCTGTTGATAAACAAAATGTTGAAACAAGTATTGTTCGCTTAGCACAAATGGCGCGTGCTTGCGGGATGCATTTGATATTAGCTATGCAATCACCGCGCAAAGAAGTCGTAACAGGTTTAATTAAAACAAATATACCCGGTCGCATTAGTTTTAAAGTGGCTTCAAAAATGGATTCACGAATCATTCTTGATGAACAAGGGGCAGAACGTCTTTTATCCCAAGGAGATATGTTATTTATAGCTGGTTCTGGAAAATCAGTTCGTCATCACGGGCCGTATTTGAAAGAAACTGAAATCAACGCTGTTGCAAAATTTTGGGCTGACCAGGGGGAACCCGAATATGATGCTATGGCCATGCGAGCCCTTGAAGGTGGACCGTCTCAAGGTAGTTTTGCAGGAATGTCTGGCGAAGGCGCTGACTCCGGTGGCGCTGAATTCGGTGGCGGAGACGAAGACTATGATGAAAAGTATGACGAAATACTGTCGTGGGCTGCAACCCAAAAAGCCATTTCAGCTTCTTTAATTCAAAGACGCTTTAAATTAGGATATCCAAGGGCTGCGCGCCTTATTGAACTGTTTGAGCGCGAAGGTGTTGTGGGCCCTGCGAATGGCAGTAAACCACGCGCTGTGTTGGTTCAAAGTCATCACGGCTAACTATTAAGGCTCGCTCAAAGCTCGCTGAGTCAATAATAATAAGCTAAATTCAATTTATGAGCCGTGTTAATCAAAAGCAATTTGATTAACACGGAAGTCCTGTGCTGTGATTAAAGAACTTATTTTTTACGGGTACTTTAACACAAGGAGGATTTATGTTTAAGTCACTTATCGTAGCTGCGGCTTTAGTTATTTCAACAACGGCGCAAGCAACAAATTCAGCGGCAAAATTTTTATTTGCTGGTCAGATTCAACAAATTCAAGAAACTGTAGTTTCTCAAGGTCTTAACTGGAAAGTGGGCGACGAGAATAACTATAAATTAAGTATCGGTGGATTTCTTAACGGCACAATGAAAATGTACGTTCGTGATATCGGTCCTGAAGATTTATGGATGGTTCAAGATATCGATTTATCAATTCAAAAACAAAAAGTTGAAGCTTTACTTGATATCAACACTGGCGAACTAAAAAAATTATTAGTTAACGGTAAAGAGCAAGAATTACCAAAAGTTGACTTTGAAATCATTGAGCAAAAAGAAGCAACCATCACTGTTAAAGCAGGAACTTTCAAAACGATTTATCTTAAAATCAAAGATAACTCACAAAACGGTGCGGTTTCTGAACAATGGGTTAACCCACGTGATATTCCCCTTTCTGGAATGGCTAAATCAATCGCTGATAGCCAAATCGGAAAAGTGAACATTGAGTTAACTTCTTTCAAAAAAAATTAGTGAATGAATAAACTTTTTAAAGTTACTAAAAAAGTCGCACTCGTTGCGGCTTTTTTTGTTTATACATCCTTACAAACTTCTCTATTTGCAGCTGCAAATGCAAAGCCTGTTGAAACTTCTGCAGGCTTACTTTCTGAAACTAAGAAGAAAGTCACATCTTTATTGCTTCTAAAGCAGCGCGAACAAGCTTTAGACGTGATCAATAAAACTCTTAAAGACACTCAAGATCCACATTTGAAAATCAAGATTCAAGAAGTTAAATATTTGGCATTGACGACATTTATGTCAAACGAGGCTCAAGAATACTTTGAACTTTCAACGTTACAATCATTGTCAGAGCCAAAATCCTCTCTTAAAGAAGCGCAAAAATGTTTAGCCATCGATATTGATAATATTCATTGTTTATTTGCTGAATTAAAAGCTTACCATCAGACACGACAACCCTTAAAATCACAGGGTGTTGTTGAAAAAATGAACTTACTAATTGACCAGGTGCCTCAATTACAAACTTTGAAACTTTCGCTAGATAAAAAAAAATCAGCTTTTATGTCTACAAATTTTTCCTCAAAAGTAAAAGATGATTTTTTTGATCGTTATGATTTATTAATTTTAGAATTTGATCGTTCAATTCAAGCTAAAAATTATTCTTTAGCTAAAGACATATTGGCCTTAATAGAAAAAAACTATGACGATTATCCTGATATTATTATTATGAAAGCTATTTTAGATCGTATAACCTATGGCAAAGAGTCCGTGCCAAAACTGCTCGGTTTAGTTTCTATTTATGAAAAAAAATGCAAAGCGATTGCTAAAAATATTTCCCGTAAGTATTTTTATGATTTAGACTTATGTCAGAGAAATTTAGATTGGGGTACGAATTGAAGTTAGGTATTTCACTTTTATTTATGTGCTTTTTATGCAGCTGTGGAATCAAGGGTAAGCCTTTACCGCCAATAGATAATGAATTAGCGACCCCAGCGGTTTCTAGCACCCAAAAAATTAAAAATGGAAATTAAAACATTTCAGATTTCAGGTGCAGGGAATACTTTTAGCCTGTTCTGGGATAATGACCGAATCATAGCTGATGAAAAGAAGTCCTTTATTGCAAAAGACATTTGTGAAAAAACCAAAACTGATGGTTTTATTTTTTTACGTTGGCAAAATCAAGAGTCTAATACCTTAGAGTGGGATTTTTATAACAACGACGGATCTGTTGCTGAAATGTGTGGAAACGCTTCCCGTTGTGTTGCTTTTTATTTAAAGACTATTTTAAAGTCTAAAACATTTGATTTTATTTTAAATACAGCGGCCGGAAAAATTTATTTAAAGATCATAAGTGCTTCACTATTTGAAGTCCAAATGACGTCTCTTAAAAAAATGAATCATTCACATTTTTTTTGGTGTGATACAGGAGTTCCGCACATAGTTATTCCAGTAGATGATTTTAATAACTATCAAAATCAAAAAGAATTTTGCAAAAAATTACGTTTTGCGGCTGATTTTAAGCCTCAAGGAACAAACGTAACTTTAATAGAAACCAGTAGCCGCCAAAACTATTTAAAAGCTGTTACTTACGAGCGAGGCGTTGAAGACTTCACTGCAGCCTGTGGCACAGGGGCAATGGCTGCTGCTTTCTATAATTTTAGTTTCAATAATGTTAAAATTACTGATATAGAAATGCCTGGTGGAGTTTTAAAAATGGACTTAACTGATATTACAAAGCCCGTTATGACAGGACCTGCTAACTTACTAGGAGATTATACCTATGAAATCTGAAATACGCGGAGCAATTTCTGCATTAATTACCCCATTTAAAAATCAAGACGTCGATTATGCATCACTTGATAAACTTGTGCGCTATCAATTAGATCATGGCATTCAGGGTTTTGTAATTAACGGCACCACTGCCGAAAGCCCAACACTAACTTGGGCTGAGGTTCAAAAAATATATTCTGTTGTCAGAGCCATCGTTGGTTTAAAGTTTCCTCTTATTTTAGGAACAGGAACAAATTCAACTGCATCAACAATTGAATTCACAAAAAAAGCTTCTGAATTAGGTGCCGATGCTGCGCTTGTTGTTGTGCCTTACTATAATAAACCCCCACAACGCGGGTTAGTTGAACATTTTAAATTAACTGCACGGGCTTCAGATATTCCGATTATTCTTTATAATGTTCCCGGCCGAACAATCACTAGTCTTTCACAAGAATCTATTTTTGAACTCAGCGAAACTAAAAATATTATTGGCCTTAAAGAGGCCAGCGGTGATTTATCATTCGATGAAACACTAGCAAACAAATTAAAAAAGAATTTTATCATGCTTTCGGGTGATGACCCAACTTACATTGATTTTTTAAGACTAGGCGGTCACGGAATTATTTCTGTGATGTCGAATTTATTAACTGAACAAACTACAAGATGGACCAAACAAGTTTTATCAGGTGAAGTTCAGCAAGCAAAAGATGATTTTAAAAAATATTCTAGATTAATTCAAATGATGTATTGTGAGGCCAACCCCATAGCTATTAAATGGATGCTTTATAAAGCAGACTTAATTGCATCTCCAGAATTAAGATTGCCCTTATCAACACTGGATATAAAATTTCATACTGAAATTTCACAAGAATTAGAAAAACTACTTATCATTAATAAATAGTTGGAATAACAATGAGTAGGTCACATGAGTCGAAAATTTAAAATTGCGCTTTTGGGTTCAAATGGAAAAATGGGATTACACGTTCAAAGTCTTTTAAAAGATAATAAATCTTTTGAAGCCTATCTTGAAATCACTTCGAAAAAAAAATCTAAGTTGTTTAAGAAAAGTTTTGCTACACTGAAATCAGCACCAGACACAGTGCTTAAAGATGTCGACGTGTGGATTGATTTTTCTACCCCCAAGGCCAGCATTGAACTGATTAAAACTTTACATAAATATAAAACGGCAGTGATTAGTGGCACAACAGGATTCACGCCAGCTGAATTTAAAACTTTATCTAAGTACGGGCAAAAAGCTGCGTTTTTCTGGGCTTCGAACATGAGCACGGGTTTATGGGCCGTCAGACAAGCGCTAAAGGCTTTAAAATATATTTCTGATTTTGATGTTTGTGTCGATGAAATTCATCACACAGAAAAAAAAGATAATCCCAGCGGAACCGCTGTGACTTTACACCATGATTTAGAAACTTTGTTAAAACGTAAAATTAAAACGCCACACGGCCAAAGAATTGGTCGTATTTATGGCATACACACAGTGACTGCGGCTTCACACAGTGAATTGATTAAAATAGAGCATCAGGCATTAAGCCGATCTGTCTTTGCTGAAGGTGCCTTAAAAGCTGCACTATGGATTGTCAAACAGCCAGCTGGGTTATACAATATGGATCATCTAATGATGAGGAGTCCAAAATGAAATTTTTTATCGATAGCGCTGACATCAACGAAATTAAATTAGCTCATGAATGTGGTTGGGTTGATGGAGTAACAACTAATCCTTCGTTAATTGCAAAATCTGGGCGCCCTTTTCACGAAGTCATCAAAGAAATTTGCAAAATCACGAATGGCCCTGTTTCAGCTGAAGTGATTTCGTTAGATGCGGATCAAATGGTTAAAGAAGGTCTTGAGTTAGCTAAATTAGCGTCGAATGTCGTCGTTAAAATTCCGATGTGCGAAGCTGGGATGATTGCTGTTAAAAAATTAACTGCTTCTGGAATTAAAACAAATGTAACCCTAGTGTTCTCAGTTATGCAGGCCTTGTTAGCCGCGAAAGCTGGGGCTTCAATGGTTTCGCCTTTTGTTGGCCGATTAGATGATATTGGATCAAACGGTATGTCAATGGTCGCCGACACAGTTGAAATGTACCAAAACTATGATTTCACGACAGAAGTTCTTGTGGCTTCTGTACGTTCGCCTATGCATATTCAAGAAGCAGCGTTAATTGGTGCTGATATCGCAACTATTCCGTACAAAGTCATGCAACAAATGACAAGTCATCCTTTAACAACTAAAGGAATCGAGATGTTTATGGCTGACTGGAATAAATCACAAAAAAAATAAATGACTAAAAATGATGGCAAAAAATACTGTTATTCTTTTAAATTTATTTTTGGTTCTTTTTATCTTCACAAGTTGCGTGATGCCTGGCTATTACATAGAAAATTCAAATCTTCCGGTGCCACAGACGCGGATTTCAATCACAACTGTGATTGGCAAACCGCGATTCGTTAGTCTGAACGGGCGAGAACTGACGTCTTTATACCACGACCAAAGTTTTGAACCGTTAGACGAAGAAAAAAAACACAAAGATCGCTATTTAACTAAAACCATTATTTTGGGGGCTAGAAGGCCCTACGAGATCAGTGTTCAAGTCATCCGAGAGAAGTTTGACCCCCAAACCCAGACCTATGTCGATTTAGGTGTCGATGAAACACTTAGTCAACAGCGGGCTTTACAGATAAAAAAATACCTTAACAAAAGTCTCGACGATTACCAGAAGGTTGACGGAGAGAACCCTTTCTAAATATCCTATAGGTAGTCAAGGAGTGACTGTTGACTTACCTGATCGCGCTTATATTACCATTAACTTTCTTGTATTCACCTTCGGTTGAAAAAACAAATCTAGTTTTAGTAACTAAGCCGCTGATTATTTCTCAAGAAAAAAATACGCCTGCATTTTCTCTTTTTCAGCAAACACATAAAATCACTCATACTGAAAACAATTATACCAATCTAACTGAAAGTGAATCCTCACGAACTGTTGTTCAGCTGAGCACTGAAACAGTTCGCGCCGCTGGTGATGAAATCCATGTTCCTGAAATGGCTTTAGCAAAAAATGAATTGAATATTCAAGTCAGTCGTCAGTTACAATCACTAGCTAGAAGTACGCAAGACTCAACTTTACCTTTGTTTGATCAGGTGCAATTCACAGCGCCACAACAAGGTGCCGTCATTCGTGGGTTTTTTGAGCTAAAAGACGGCGTAGGAATTGTTGATCACAAAGTGACTTTGAAACGTGTTTTCGAAGGTCAAATTCTTGAAATGGGTCAAGTTGATTTAAAAGCCGGACAATACCAAATTGCTGTCGGCGCGTTTGAAGGCGAACTTGTTGCTGAGATCACTGACAAAGTCGGTTTAATTATTGGTGAAGATCGTAGAAAAATTTTAAATTTATCACGAACAGGTCATTATTTTCAGGGACCAATATTAAGTTTAGGTAGACCATCTGGGTTTGCTGTGAATGTACAACAAGCTGATGGCCGACGAATCAATGAAGAGTTCACAAGATCAAGTTTGTTCTCTGGATATTATGATCTAAAAAAAACAACTGACATCTATCCCAACGTCGCGCGACATTCGTCAACTTTAAGTTTTACAAAAGATCTTAATAAAAAATTAGCACCCACAATCAGTGTGCGCACTTCAATCGATAAAACTGAAACTTTATTATTTAGCCAGGCCTGGATTGATGGAACTAAAAATTATATTTCTGAAAAAATTCAAATTCAATACATGTCTGATACCGGTGTTATTTTAGGGCGTGTGACTTTGGACGGAAAACCCGTTGGTGGTGCGCAAATCAATGTCGAAAATCAACCAGGATTAGAATCGTATTATTTTGATCAATTTTTGATTCCGCAAATTGATCAAAAAACAACTTCAGAAAATGGATTATTTATTATTGCCGGGCTTAGTAACGGATCGTATCAAATTACTGCTACGCTTGGATCAAGAACATTAGGATCACAGCAATATCTAGTTGAATCTGAATTAACAACTTATCAAGAGGTTGCCGCCACATCAGTCCCTCAATCAATTATTGTTCGTAGCTTCGATGTTGTCACTGGTGAGCCAGTCAGTGCTGATGTGATGCTGCCAGGTCAAAAAGATATTTTAAATCTTGAATCAGGCTTAGCTAGGTATCGAAGCGCTGCCCATTCTGGATTAGTCGAAATCGTCAATCGCCCTTTATCGCAGGAATATGCAGCCTATGTGTATATTCAAAATCACAGCAAAGATCATCTGCACTTGCCTCAAATTAAAGAATCATTTGTCGATTACGTTTTAACAACCTCAAAAATTCAAATTGAACCAGAGACATCTACCTTTTTAGGATTTACGACTGTTGAAAACTATTCGGTGCATATGGCAGATGAAAATTTCAATGCGCAAAACATTCTTTATTTCGATTCAGCAGGGCAGTTAGTAACCCAACCACAGCAAGGCGGCGGATTTTTAATATTTAATATTCCAGCTGGAATTCAAGAAGTTATTTTACAAGATACCAAAACTGAACGAACTTATTCGACTGTTTTGTTCAGTAGACCTTCTTATTTTCTGGTCAGTCATTTTATTGATTAATTTATAAATTCTGTTTGATCTAAAGCTCAGAAACTTTTTGTTTAAAAAAGTTTCCACGGTCTTCGAAGTTTTTAAATTCATCAAGACTTGTTCCGCCAGGACTTAATAAAACGATATCTTTTCTTTGAACAAGAACTTTTAGTGAATCAAAAGCAGCACCTAAAGTTGAATAATATTTAGATTTAAATGCCATCATTTTTATCTGTGCTAATTTTCCACATTCTCCGAAGTAAATTATTTTGATTTTATTATTTAGTACTAAAATAGCAAGATCGTCCCACGGCAAGTTTTTATCTTTACCACCCAGAAGCAGATACAGGTGGGATTCAGATTTTACTTTTTCAAGGCTTGCTTTAACTGCGACCAACACTGAATCCATTGCTGTGGCTTTGCTGTCATTGATATAAGTTACGCCTTCTTTTTCGGCCACAAATTCAAGACGATGTTCTAAGCCAGAAAATTCGATCATGGATTGAATAGCTTTTTCTGATAACCCCGCATTCTGGACTAATTCATAGGCAATACAAAAGTTATCTTTGTTGTGTTCACCAATTAATTTTATTTTATCAAGTAATTCTGGGTTTTTAAAACTTTTTGCAGATGTGTTTTTTGTAATACAAGCGATGTATTTTTGATATTTAATAATGTCTTCAGATTGAGAATTTAATACACAAATATTTTTCGTAATTTGGCTAATGTGACACTTTGTTAAATAATATTCATCGATCGATTCATAACGCTCAAGATGGTTAGCGGATAAATATGTAATAGCCGATGAATACAGCTGTAAGCCTTTACAATTTTCTAACTGGTAACTGGATAACTCTAGCACTATCCATTTGGCTCTTGGTGATCCATTCAAAACTTTCAAGGCATATTCAGAAAAGGGAATTCCTAAATTACCGCCGACGAACCCGTTAGCATCATCGGTTAAAATAGCTTTTCCTATGAGTGAAGTCACAGTGCTTTTGGCAACAGATCCCGTTATTCCGATAATTTTTTCGTCTTTCAAAAATTCACAGGCTAAAGAAATTTCAGATGATAAATCCCAACCTTTTTTAAGAAGATTTTTTAAACCTTCTGATTTTAAAGATATCCCTGGCGAAACAATCAAAGTGCCCTCTTCTAACTTTTCAAAATCATGCCACTGGGTAAGGTCAGCAGGTTTTTTTTCGTCAAAAGTCAGCAGGTTCTTAGAATCATAGCCAGCCTTAAGTAATAAGTTTTTTGCAGAACTTCCACTTTTTGCAATTCCTAAAATAACTATCGGAGTCTTCATCTTTTTCATCAGATGACATTAAAACAGATTCGTGGGATTCTGTCATTGTGAGTTTAAAATACACTGCAATAATTAGTGATCTTCATTTAACGGATGCCGAGCCCTCAAGGCCCGGTCGCAAGATTCGTCATAGATTATGGAAAAAATTTAAAACCCGAGAATTTTTTATAGATCCTGCATTAGTTGAATTTTTAGAAGAGCTTCAAGTTAAATCCGGCGGTCAGCAAATTGAACTTGTTTTAAATGGTGATATTTTTGATTTTGATAGCGTCATGGCTTTACCCACTAAGCCTATTTATTCACTCCATTGGATTGAAACCAGGCGGGGGCTTTTTCCCAAAGAAGAACGTTCGGTCTTTAAAATGAGTGTTATTTTGGAAGAACATTCTTTATTTATTAATGCTTTGTCTGAATTTATAAAAACTGGTCATTCTGTGGTGATCGTTCCAGGAAATCACGATGTCGAACTGCATTTCCCCAAAGTACAAAAAACTTTTTATGATGCTTTAAATTTGAACGCTATGGATTTAAAACGTGTTCGATTTGTTAAATGGTTTTACATTAGTGAAAATGACACTTTGATCGAACACGGCCATCAGCAAGACCCCTATTGTCTTTGCGAAGATCCGTTAAATCCTTTTATTATTGATTACAACGAACTGCGTATTCGTTTACCTTTTGGTAACGTAGCCTGCAGATATATCATGAATGGCCTAGGTCTTTTTAATCCACACGTTGAAAAAAACTACATCATGTCATTGTCTGAATATTTAAAATTCTTTTATAAATATTTATTAACAGCGCAGCCCTTAATTATGTGGACTTGGTTATGGGGATCAGTAGCAACGCTTATTCATGTCACCAGAGATCGCTTTAGTGAAGTTTATAAACCTATAATCAGCGTTGAAGACATTGTGAATAAATCTGCTGAAGATTCACAAACGTCACCACGCGTGGTTCGTGAACTGCAACAACTGTTTGCGCCGCCAGCCACACAAGATCCCTGGTTGATTGCCAAAGAACTGTGGCTTGACCGCGCTTTTTTAATCTTGGCAGGTTTAACAATCACACTTCTAGTTGTGGCGCAGTTAAAATCTTTTTTCGGAATTTCTTTTTATTGGATCTTTGCTCCACTCATGCTTCTTATTCCATTTTTCTTATTTTATGCTCGCTCAATAACATCATTAGTTAGTACATATAAAGAACCCGATGAAATTTTGTTCGCTCAACAATCAACAATCACCGGGGTCAACCGCATTGTTTACGGTCATACTCATATTCCACGTCATGAATTTTACGGATCGGTTGAACATTTAAATTCTGGAACTTGGTCACCTGGCTTCACTGATGTCGAATGCACAACATCATCTGAAAGAAATAATTACGTCTGGATTTACCCGAATCCCGAAAAGCCGGATGTTCGAAAAGCCGAACTAGGTCAGTTCGTTTCACAGAAAAACTTGACTGATCGCATTATAAACGTCTAGTGCCGTTTATTTCTATCTTGTCTTAACTAAGGCCCTATGTAAGCATTTTTAGTGTGCATTAAATTAAAAACGGAGGACCTATGTCTGAAGATATTCTAGTTGTTACAAGTAAAGTTAAAAAATACATCAAAGAAAAAGGCGAAATGAACACATCAGCTGAAACAGTTGATATGTTAACTAAAGCTGTTGAACGTCTTTGTGCTAAAGGCATCGAATCTGCTAAAGCTGATGGTCGCAAAACAGTTATGGCTCGTGATATCATCATAGACCACATCTAGTTTAATCTTTTAAATAATCTTTAATTTAAAAACCTGAGCTTATGCTCGGGTTTTTTTATTTTAGCCACATCAATCAAGTAATTTTAAAAACTCGTCCCAGTTAAGCATTTTGACTCCAAGTGATTGGGCTTTGTCTGCTTTTGAACCCGCATCATCACCAACAATCAGATAACTTAATTTTGAAGATACACCTGACAACAGTTTGCCGCCATTTTCTTCGATAACCTGGTGGGCGTCTTCCCGCTTCACTGGAAGTGTGCCTGTGACCAAAAAACTTAGGCCGGCAAGTTTTCCTTCCATAGAACGCTTTGGTTTTTGAAATGTAATTCCAACCTTGATAAGATCTTTAATTTCTTTTTGCATGCGCTTATCGGCTGTCCATTTAACAATGGCTTCAGAAACTTTGATGCCGATTTCAGGAACTTTTTCTAATTCCTCTTTTGTTGAATTCATAAAATTTTCTATTGTACCGAAATGATCAGCTAAAAGTTTAGCTGTTTGTTCGCCAACAAAACGAATCCCTAAACCGTAAATAAATTTAGCTAATGTTGTTTGTTTCGATCCTTCAAAGCTGCTTAAAATATTTTCTGTCGATTTTTCGCCCTGACGTTCAAGGCTCATTATTTTGTCGGTGGTCAATTTGTAAAGATCCGAATAGCTTTCAACTAATTTATTTTTAACAAAAGCTTCTATTAATTTATCCCCGACTTTTTCAACATTTAAAGCCCTGCGTGAAACAAAGTGTTTAATCGATTCTATTAAAATGGCTTCGCAAAAAGGATTTAGACAACGATAAATGGCTTCGTCGTCTTCTCGGAAAGCTTTCTTCTGACAACTTGGACATGTAAGTGGAATTTTAAATGCTTTGGCATTTGTTTTTCTTTTTTCTAAAACAACTTTTACAATTTCAGGTATGACGTCTCCTGCACGTTGAATTATAACCGCATCGCCAACACGCACATCTTTGCGGTCGATTTCATCCTGGTTGTGTAACGTTGCGTGCATAATTGTTACCCCGCCAACTTTAACTGGTTTCATAATCGCGACCGGTGTCAGCGCGCCAGTGCGACCCACTTGAACGACAATATCTTCAACAACAGTTTCAGCTTGTTCGGGATTAAACTTAACAGCCGTGGCCCAGCGCGGGCTGCGTGCTACTAAACCTAAATCTTCTTGTAATTTAAATGAATTTACTTTGATTACAATGCCGTCAATATCAAATGGTAATTTTGGTCGTTTAATTTCAATGTCTTGATAATATCTAATTAAATTTTCTGCTTTTGATGTGCAAATAATATATTCTTTTTCTAAAACAGGAAAGCCAAGGTCTTTCAAAGTGTCTTCTGTTTGTTGCTGATTTGTAAACTGAATATTTTCAAACGCCCCAAGTGCGTAGGCAAAAAATTTAAGTGGTCTTTTTGCAGCTATTTTTGAATCCAATTGTCTAATTGTTCCTGCTGCTGCATTTCTAGGATTAGCAAACAAAGCAAGGCCAAGTTCTTCATTTTGTGCGTTCATCGTTATAAAATCTTTTTTGAAAATTAGAACTTCGCCGCGAACCTCTAATAAACTTTTATGCTTAATTTTTTTGGGTATTGATGTAATGGTTTTAATATTATGAGTCACATCTTCGCCAGTGACTCCATCACCGCGGGTCAATGCTCTGACAAGTTCCCCGTTTTCATAGACCAGTTCCATCGATAAGCCGTCTAATTTCAGTTCTGCGAAATATTCTACTTGATCGTCGTTTCTTAAAAACTTTTTGACACGTTGATCGAAATCTAAAATGTCTTGGTCATTGTAACTGTTGGCTAAAGACAACATCGGAAGTCGATGATCCACTTTTTGAAACGAGGCTATAACTGATCCGCCAACTTTTTGCGTTGGTGAATTTTCACTAACTAACTTTGGATACGCCTTTTCTAGCTCGATTAACTCCTCAAACGCTTTATCATATTCATAATCAGAAATTTCAGGCTTATCTTTAGTGTGGTATAACTCATTATGATAGTTAATTTTATGAACTAGTTCGGCATACTTATCATAAATTTCTGGGTTTAATTTAGTCGACTTTGCCATAGCTAGAAACTAACACATCACTTCATAAAGTCGAAGATTTTTGTAGAGAGATCACAAATTGTTTGGCATTATGAGTCTTCTAACAAAAAGAGGCGAATCAGTGTCTTCAATCCATTTTGACGAGAATGAAATATTAAAAGTCGCGCGTTTAGCCCAGCTGAAATTAAGTCCCGATGAGGCTTTAGAATTATCGACTCAGCTTAAAAAAGTCATTGATCACTTTGATGAAATCACTGCTGTTGATACAACAGGCATCGAACCATTAATTACGCCTTCTGAAATTGAATTTTTTAGCCGAGATGATGTTGTTGTTCAAGAAACTACAACTGAAGATATTGTTGCTAATGCCCCAGATAAAATGGGAAATCTTTTTAAAGTTCCACCAGTTGTTTAATAAGTAGGTTGTCCATGGATATTTTGAATTTTAGTTTTACAGAGGCCCAGGCCGCTTTAAAAAATAAAAAGATCTCTGCTAAAGAAATGGTACAGTTTTATTTAAATCGTATTGAAAAAATTAATCCACAGCTGAATGCTTTTTTACATATTGATCAAAGTGCTTTAAAGCAGGCTGAAGCTGTTGATCAAAAAATAGCCCGTGGTGAAAACGTAGGTTTGCTTGCAGGCATTCCTTTTGGAATTAAAGATCTGTTATGTGTTAAAAATATGCCGACAACTGCGGCTTCAAAAATGCTTAAAAACTTTGTTCCTCCTTACGATGCGACAGTAGTTAAAAAATTAAAAATGGCTGATGTGATCATTATGGGGAAATTAAACCTCGATGAATTTGCCATGGGTTCTAGCAATGAAAATTCACATTTTGGGTCTTGTAAAAATCCATGGAATACAGATTATGTACCGGGTGGTAGTAGCGGCGGATCAGCTGCAGCCCAAGCAGCCCGTTTAGTTATGGGCACAATCGGAACTGATACTGGCGGATCAATTCGTCAGCCTTCTAGTTTTTGTGGTGTGGTGGGTATTAAGCCAACTTACGGTCGCGTCAGCCGTTACGGAATCGTGGCATTTGCATCATCATTAGATCAGGCGGGTCCTATGGTTTCATCGGTAAAAGATGCAGCCTTAACATTAGAAGTGATCTGCGGCCAAGATGCTAACGACGGCACAAGTTCGAATAAGCCAGTTGAAGATTTTTCGCAAAAAATTAATACTTCTGTCAAAGGATTAAAAATTGCGGTGATGAAAGAATTTCATAATTCTGATCTGATTGATTCTGATATCCGTAAAACTTATGAATCCGCAATCGATAGTTTAAAAAAACTGGGTGCTGAAATAGTTGAGGTTTCTGTACCAATGACAAAATATGCGGTGTCGATGTATTATTTAATTTCTGCCAGTGAAGCTTCATCTAATTTGGCCCGCTATGATGGTGTTAAATATGGCCATCGCTCTGATTTTAAAGATTTATCATCTTTAAGTTTAGATGAGTTTTATTCGGCCAATAGATCTGAAGGTTTTGGCAAAGAGGTCAAACGCCGGATTATTCTTGGAACATTTTGTTTATCATCTGGTTATTTTGATGCTTATTATAAAAAGGCATCGCAAGTTCGACGTTTACTTAAAAATCAATTTGATGATGCCTTTAAAAAATGTGATGTGATTTTAAGTCCTGTGACGACGACTCCTGCTTTTAAAATTGGTTCGCGGGTCTATGATCCGTTACGAATGTATTTAAACGATGTCTTCACCACATCAACTAATTTAGCAGGATTACCTGGCATGAGTTTACCGTACGGACTTAGTAAAGATCGTCTTCCTATCGGTGTGCAACTAACGGCACATCATTTCCAAGAACAAAAACTTTTAAATGTCGCTGCGGCATTAGAAGAAACATCATTGGTTAAAAACGAGAAACCACATGTCTACTAATACGGAAAATATTTTTTATCGCGGTTACGAAGCCGTCATCGGTATTGAAGTGCATGTTCAATTAAAAACTCAATCAAAAATATTTTCAGCAGATTCAACGACGTTTGACGCCGGGGATAATGAAAACACATCTCCTGTTAGCGTGGGCATGCCAGGCGCACTGCCTGTCATCAATAAAGCTGTTATTAACTACGCCATCAAAGCTGGGCTTGCACTAGGTTGTAAAATTCGTGAAAAATCTGTTTTTTCTAGGAAGAATTATTTTTATCCTGATTTACCTAAGGGCTATCAAATTTCACAGTACGATGAACCCATCTGTGAACACGGCGAAGTCGAATTCGATGTAAATGGAAAAACTAAAAAGGTTAGAATTACTCGTGCCCACCTTGAAGAAGACGCCGGAAAATCAAATCATTTAGGTCAATACACATTAATAAATTATAATCGTTCAGGGGTACCACTTCTTGAAGTTGTGTCCGAGCCTGAAATGCATTCTCCGCAAGAAGCCGCTGAATATTGCCGAACAATCAGATCTATAGTTCGCTACGTGAATGTATGTGACGGAAATCTTGAAGAAGGATCTTTGCGTTGCGATTGTAATGTATCAGTTCGAAAAATTGGCGAAAAAAAATTGGGAACCAAAGTCGAATTAAAAAATATCAATTCATTTCGTTTTGTTGAAAAAGCGATTGAGTTCGAAATTCAAAGACAAATTGATGCAATTGATAATAATGAAAAAATAATCCAAGAAACCAGATTGTATGATTCAGATAAAAATAGAACTGTCAGTATGCGCACTAAAGAAAATGCGCAAGATTATCGTTATTTTCCTGACCCAGATATTTTACCTATTATTATTGAATCTAGCCTGATTCAAAAAATGAAATCTGAAATTCCAGAACTGCCACTAGCCCGCGCTAAAAAATATATTGAGGCCTACGCCATTTCAAAAGATGAGGCTCGCCAATTAACTGAGGATCTTGAATTAGCTTCTTTTTTTGAAAAAGTCGGAAAACTTTCGTCTGATTACAAAGCTGCAGCAAGTTGGATTTTAGTTGAATTTTTAAAAGACTATTTTGAAAAATCTTTAACACTAAATGATTTAAATTCTTTAAAAAACCCGGTATCAGCTGAAAGATTAGCTGAGCTGATTTCACTTATCAATAAAGGTACTATATCTGGTAAAATTGCAAAAAAAGTTTTTAAAGACATGTGGACTAACGCCAAGTCGCCTACAGAAATTGTTTCATCACAAGGCTTAGTTCAAGTTTCTGACGTGGGTGAAATTGAAAAAATTATTTCTCAGATTATAGCTACTAATCCGTCGCAAGTTGCAGAATACAAATCTGGAAAAACAAAAGTTATTGCTTTCTTCATTGGCGCTATAATGAAAGAAACTAAAGGCAAAGCCAATCCAAATATTGTAAACGAGATTCTAACTAGAAAGCTTTCAGAATGAAAGTTGCAGCGCTTGATTTAGGTTCAAATACTTTTTTATGTCTCATCTGTGAAATTGAACACGGGAAGATTTTAAGAATATATTCTGATCAAGTTGAAGTCGTAAGACTTGGGCAAGATCTTCAAAAAACTAAAAAAATTCATCCTGACGCTTTAGTGCGAGCTAAAAAATGCTTAACAAAGTTTTCTGAAATAATTCAGCAGCAAAAACCAGATCGTATTTTAGCCATGGCTACGTCGGCAGCGCGTGACGCTGAAAACAAACAAGAGCTTTTTAAAATTTGTCAGGATTTAGAAATCCCTTTAGAAATTATTCCTGGTGAAAAAGAAGCTCAAATCACTTACGAAGGCTCAATTTCTGCAGTTCAGTCGAATAAAAATAGACTTGTCATTGATATCGGCGGGGGATCAACTGAATTTATTTTTGGAACAGGTTCAAAATTACATCAGGGACAAAGTTTAAATATTGGTTGTGTTCGATTAACAGAAAAATTTATTTCTCAGCAACCCACACCAAAAAGTGAAATCATTGAATTGCAAAAATTTATAGCCACAGAAATTTCTAAGATTAGTTCTGATGGGCTAAAAATCGAAGAAGTTCTGGCCGTAGCTGGAACACCAACAACTTTGGCAGCTGTCGAAATCGGAAAATTTCAAGTTGATGTTATCGATGGATATGTTTTTACATTAGATCGTCTAGAAAAATGGCTGATAGAATTAATTCCTTTATCACTTGCTGAAAAAATACAAAAAGGTTTTCCTGAGGGACGCGCTGATGTTATTTTAGTTGGTTTAATTATCCTTATTGAAACCTTGAAGTTATTTAAAAAAGATCAGCTGATCGTTTCTACGCGGGGGGTGCGTTATGGTGTTGCGCTTGAAATGGCTCGTCGTTAGTTTTTGTTTTGTTCAAACTCATGCTTTTGCTGTACAAAAAAATGAACAGCAAAAATCTCCCGAATTTAAAAAAGAATATGTGCAACTTGGCCCAAAAAAAATTCTTGTAGAAATTGCCGAAACCAACCAACAACTTGAATTTGGGCTGATGCACAGGTCTTCACTTAAAGAAAACCAAGGAATGCTTTTTATTTTCAAAAATGAACAGATTCTTAGTTTCTGGATGAAAAACACTTTCATCGACCTAAGTATTGGTTATTTTGACGAAAAGAAAACTCTGAATGAGGTCATTGAAATGAAATCGACTTCTCTTTTACAAACAGAACTGACTTCATATCCTAGTCGCAAGCTGGCTATGTATGCTCTAGAAATGAATAAGGGTTGGTTTGACAAAAATAAGATCAAATTAAAAACCAAATTTAAATTTTTAGATCGTAAAAACTAACTTTATAAAACACGTCGTTAGTTACGACAAAGGTCTAGGTCCAGACTTTGACTTCTTACTTTGCGACCACCCTTCACTGTGCTGTAATTAAGAATGAAAGTTGCGTTTTTTAATCGCAAAATATTTTCAAGGATGAGGATAGCTTATGAAAAAATTATGGACTCTTTTGATCACTTTAGGTCTTGTTCTACAAATGGCTTCTTGCACGGCTAACAAATCAGTTGATGACACCGAACTGATCGAAAATGCCGATGTTGAAAAAATCGAAGCGGACGAATCTTCATTTGCAGATGATTCACTAGAAGTAGCTGCAGACGGAAATTCTGAATCTTCTGATGATTTAGATCTTGATGATTCATTACAAGCAGCACTTGGTGAAACAAAAACTGCAGAAGCAGCACCTGCTCCTGTTCCTGTTGCACCGGTTGAATCTGCGCCAACAGAAACTGCTGAATTATCTCTTGATGAAGCAACCACACCTCAGCTTGATGAAACGACAATTCCCGATGCCACTGTCGCGGAAGCCCCTGCACCAGAAGCACCACTTGAAACAATCACGGCTGATTCTGTAACAGCTGCTCAAACTGAAGAACCACTTCCAATCATCGTTGACGAGCCCAGGCTATCGAATGCTGAAACAGAAATTACTGCATCATCGGACGAAACTCCAACAACAGACGTCGCTAATTTAAATCCTGCGCCAGCTGAAGAAACATACTCTGAGCCAGCTAAACCAGTAACTGCGGCGGCTTCTACTTCATTACAAAAAATTGCTGAAACAATTCCTTACGCACACGGTGAAGGTTTTGTGAATACAGTTTACATTGCTCGTCCGAAAGAAAGATTAGCTGATATCAGTCAAACAGTTTTTGGTATGGATAAATCTAAAGAGTTAAAACAGATTAATCCTTACTTGAAATCTAGAGGTGCTCGTCCGGGTGATAAAATTTATTACGTGTCACCAAACAGACCAACTGATTCATCTAAAATGGTTTCTTATTACGAAGATAACGGTATGACTGCATCAACTTACGTTGCCAAAAAAGGTGATCGTTTAACAAAAGTTTCTAAAGATTTATTAGGTTATTCAAATGCATGGAAAGAAGTTTGGACAACAAACAGTATCCAATCAAAAACAAAATTAGCTGAAGGCGATGTGATTCAGTACTGGAAGCCAGCACAAACTTCTGTAGCAACACAAGTTGCAGCAAATTCAGGTG
>JANOOI010000021.1:0-2845 GCA_031421235.1 Bdellovibrio sp. | reverse complement strand
CCAAAACCTAGGTCAAGATCATGTAAAGGAATACATTTTTCTGTGCGACTTTGCGTAAGTGGGCTTGATTCGATTTTACATTCTTCATTTGATTTACAAACTATTCCACCGCATTGTCCGCCTTGTGCAACTTCTTCAGTTGGTTTCGCTGGCTCTTTTTCTGTTAATTTATCGGTGATTGGTTCTTGTGGCGCTTTACAGCTTTCACCTACTGGTGCTTCAGCAACAGGCGGAGTTGACGCATTCCCTTTTGGCGGCACATTTGGCGCAGGTACAGAAGGACAACTGCATGTGTTGTTGTCTGTGATATTTGAATTTTGGCCGTTATCAGTTTTACACTGTTGATCGGCTTCAGCTTTCAAAGATAATTTTCTACGATGTAATTGGTCACAAGCGTCCCAAAAATTATTTTCATGTGATGCCGATTTTTCTGCAGCATCACGGCATGAATTAACGGCTTTTTCGATTTCAACATTAAATGCATCTAATATTTTAGGTTTTTCAGTCAAATCTTTTAAATCATTATCACCAGCAAATTTTGCTAGATCAGCGTAGAACTTATCAATATTTTTTTCTTCTTCTTCATTGTTTTCTTTTTTGATCTTAGCCAGAACGCCTTCTAATTCATTACCTTCAGAATATCTACCTAATTTTTTATTAGGATCGTTTAAAAACTGAACATCATTAGGGCTAGCTAGTCGGCTGCTGGTTTCACAAAGTCCTCTAGACGTCGTTGCATACTGAAATCCCGGATCAGATTTAGCTATACACGTGGGCTCACCACCGGGGGCACCAAAAATTTCAGGACTACAAGCGAAGGCTTTTTTTGTTGCACAAAATTTTTGTGCTTTTTCGACTATTGGTTTTGATTTATATGATGAAATCGCCGTATCGATACTACAAACATTGTTTTTATATGTAGATACGTAACCTAAAACAATACAAGATCCTGATCTTTTACTAGCTGCAATAGCTTCAGTAAATAACAACCAATCAATTAAATTAAATGAATAATCCTTTTTTGAAGTTGATTTATTTTTTTCAGTGATTTCTAAAACTGATCTAGAACTTTCCCAGACTGCGCGCATTTTGTAGATATATTTAACTTTTTCTTTGGCACTTAGTTTTTTCCAAGCTGCATCTGTAATATGGGGAACATTTTTATTGGCTACGATTTTTGATCTAACAGCAGTTTTCTTTGCTTTGGCTTCTAAATCACCAACTGCTTTTTTACGGTTGTTGTGATCTCCATTATATAAACGTAAAAACATATCATCAAAATTCACGATGTCTTCAGCCATTAATGAAACGTTATCAAATTTAGCAAACTGTCTTTCATCAGCAGTGACTTGAATATTCATTAACTGTTTGCCACTTGTTAAACGAAGTACGGGGATTGTCTCCCCACCTTTGCCTTGGCTTGTGGCTACTTCAATAGTTGGCATTTTTTCATTGCCGAATTTTTTAACTAAGATTTCCATTTGCTTTTGAATACGCTCTGGGAAAATATATTTATTCTTTTTATAGAATTCATTTAAAGTGATGGATTTATTTAAACCTAATTCTTGAATAATACTTTCAGCTTGTTTTTTTGAAAGTCTTTCAGCTTCAGCACCCATAGCAACCGGGGTAAAAACCATAGTCGCTAATGACAATGTCACAAACAGGGCGTTTATCTGTTTATTTACTTTTGTTAAAATCTTTTTAAGCATCATGACTGACCTCTTTTATTTTATCTTATTAATTACTAACAGCTCCTGGAACTCCACCGCTGCAATCGCCACTTGGGCAACTATCGCCTGATCCGCCTTCGCTAGGACAAACTTCAGCATCATAAGTCACTGCACAGTTAGCAGGAGTCCAATTCGGTGTACAAACGCATGTTGTATCATTACGTGTAGAATTAGCTTCACACACATTCGTACAAGCTGGTGGCGGTATGACCGGAGGCGGTACAACTGGTGGCTGACCTGCTGGAGGTGGCGTAGGCTGCGGAGGTGGTGGTAGTACTGGCGCTGGTTTTTTCTTTTTATCTTTATCTTTTCCAAGAAGTAGTGCCAATAAAGCTGTAACACCGATGGCTCCAGCTATCCATTTCACTGGTGTCCAATTGAAAGCTTTGTCGTCTTTTTGTGTCTCACACGTAAATTCAGATTCACCACTTACACTTTTTAAATTTCGCACTGGAGGGGACTTCGTCGTTACACATTTGCAATCTTGATCTAATTCTAAATGACTGTAACTTAGAGGACATTTATTTTTCACTTCTTCAACAGGAGCCGGCGCCACAACTGGTGGAGCTACAACAACTTTTTCACATGAATCTTTAGAATTTGGATTTAAAGTTTTTGTTTTATCATTTGAACATTCACATTTTAAATTATTATCTAATGCTGAACCTGACGGGCATTTTTCTTGTAAGTATTCTCTGACAAACAAGAATCTTTTGTGTAATTGATCACAGGCTGGGTAAAATTTTGCATCTGGTTTTAGTTTTCCATCTGAAACGCTGGCGCAAATGTTTTGACCCTGTATAATGGTTGCATTAAAATTGCTTTCAATTTTTTTCAGTTGAGCCAATAGCTTGTCTGAAAATTCGCCTTTTTCAAACATTTCTCTGAAAGAAGGATCAGCATTTTTGCCTAGCATACTGTTTAAGTAATTTTCTGTGAGTTTAAGATTTTTATCTTTATTCTCAGGAGAAAGCGCTTCAGCTTTATTTTGGTCTAAAATCGCCTTATATTGTTCTGTGACTCTAGGTTCATTCTTAGGCTTAGGTAAGCTTAGTTCTGCAATTGTTAAAGGTGAAGCTTTATCACAAGCCCCATTCCAGTGCGTTGCCGTT
>JANOOI010000020.1:0-7243 GCA_031421235.1 Bdellovibrio sp. | reverse complement strand
AGCACAAAAATTATTTAAAACCCGTAAGAAATTTAATTTAGCTGACAGTCGACGTGCACCAATTTGGAAAAAAGCCCGTAAATTTTATGACGATGATTCCGAGCAAACTCATATTTTAATGGCTCTGCCTGCAGCTAGTTTTCATGACAAACACAGGTTTGAAGCCTTTATTGTAAATTCACTGATCGGTGGGGGTATGACATCAAAATTATACCAAGCCGTTCGTGAAAAGCAGGGATTAGCTTACTCCGTTTACTCAGGGCTAAACACGCAAACAGATTCTGGCAATATAACCATCTATGCAGCCACTGATCCTAAAAAAGTTAAAAAAGTAATTCAAATTATTCATGATGAATTACTAGCTATTAAAAAAGAGGGCATTAAAAAATCAGATTTAAACTTATTTAAAACTCAAGTCCGTGGCCAATTACTTATGGGCTCTGAAGACAGTGAAAATAGAATGTCATCTTTAGGTGTGAATGAAATGATCTTTCAAGAATATCGCCCAGTTGATCGTGTCATTCGTGAAATCGAAGCCATTGATCAAAAATCGGTGAATGATTATATCAAAAATTATTTTGATTTAGATAAGATGTCTGTGATTTTGATGGGGCCAAAAGCTTCAGAAAATAAATCATGGCTTACGCAACATAATTTTTCCCAAAAACGTATCCAGAAAAGAAAATAGCTAAAACGCAGGCAGCCAAAACTGAAACTAGGAGAACCTAATGAATATTAAAATTAAAAAATGGCCTCATTTTAAAGGTGAATTACCAGCATACCAAACAGCAGGTGCCAGTGGTTTTGATGTTCGTGCTCAGTTAGAAAATTCAATTATTTTAAAACCAATGGAACGAACAATGATTCCAACAGGTCTTAGTTTTGAAATCCCAATGGGCTATGAAATTCAAGCCCGTCCGCGCAGTGGCTGGGCTGCTAAGCAAGGACTTACGCTGTTAAATACTCCTGGCACTATTGATGCTGATTACCGCGGTGAAGTTAAAGTCATTGTTGTGAATTTGAGTGAGGCTGCCGTCACAATTAATGATCAAGATCGTTGTGCGCAGTTTGTGATTTGCCCTGTTCTTCAAGTTAGTTTTGAATTGGTCGAAGAATTATCAGACACCGTTCGTGGTGCAGGTGGTTTTGGTTCAACAGGCAAACAAGAAAATTTGCACCAAACAAATTAATTAATCCATGAAACATATTTCGACAGAAATTAAAAAGATTCACCAATTATGGATTACACTTAATAATCCAGAAAAATTAAATGCTATTAGCCCAGAGATGATTAGATCTCTTACTGAAACCTTATTTGTTGCGGAATCAAATCCACATATTAAAGTGATTATTATTACAGGAAAAGAATCTGCTTTTTCATCTGGTGGTGATGTGCAAAGCATGCATGAAAAATCAGGAATGTTCGCTGGTGATTCTAATGAATTACGAATGAAATACATGCAAGGCATTCAAAAAATCCCTAAATGCATGGAAGACCTATCTAAACCCATTATTGCGATGGTGAATGGTGCTGCGATCGGTGCCGGCTGTGATTTAGCGATGATGTGTGATTTGCGTATTGGTTCTGAAAAATCTAAGTTTGGTGAAACTTTTGCTAAAATTGGTTTAATTTCAGGGGACGGTGGAAGTTTTTTCTTAACCCGTGTTGTGGGTTTTGCCAAAGCCCTGCAAATGACATTAACGGCTGACATATTTGAAGGCCAAAAAGCTTTTGATTTTGGTTTAATGAATTATTTAGTTCCGCATGATCAGTTAATGTTAGAGACAGAAATGCTAGCTGATAAAATCAGCCAGTTACCAGCAGCATCAATACAAATGGCAAAAAAATTAATGAAAGTAGCTTATTTTGATTCTTTACAAGCAAATTTAGATTTAGCTGCTGCATTTCAGGGAATATCACAGCGTACACCAGATCACGAAAAAGCTGTCGCTGCTTTTGTGAATAAGAAATAGATGAATTAAATCTAAACTGTATAAATATTAATAATCCAGGTCAAAAGAACCACTGAAAACAAGAAGCCCGCGATTTGGTAAGCTCGTGTTTTGTGAACATTAAAATTTTCAGTTAAGCCCACAATTGATAGTAAACATGTAAAACCAAAACCAATCAAAGTCACAGGCGCTAAGTATTCAGAAGCGATTTGAAAAATATAAAATGGAATTGTGGTTAAAGTCACCAGTGCAAATATTTTTCTGAAGTTTTCTGTGCGTTTTTCAAAAAATTGAAAATAGTAATAAAAAAATGTTGTTAATAACAGACTAGAAATCGTCGACACAAATGGCATCAAAAAAAGACCTGAGGCCATTCTATAAAAATTAAATTTAATTAAACCGGCAAGAAATCCAGACACAACAGCAAAAGTGATTTGAACAAAGAAAAGTGATTTCCAATTCCAATCGGGGATTTCAGCAATTTTTTGAACTGGATGCTGAATAAATTGTTTTAAATAACTTAATATTTCATTCAGCGGAATATCTTTTGGTGGGATATCGGGGTTAACTTCTCTCATGAGATAATGGCATCATGATTTAAGAAGGAAATCAAGCTCTGCCAACATCACAGAATGATCTATGAAGCGATAATATGTGTTCAATGTGGCATTTAAGAACAATTCAGCTGGTTCAGGCGTGTTGATTTGGCGGTAAGCGCACCATTTTTGGTGTAAAAAATAACCCAGATGACGTGTTTTGTATTCTGGATCAAAGAAAAATAAATTCTCTGATTTAGATTCAAATAAATTTATTTTTTCTTTCGATGTAATCACCGTAAAAGTGCACTGGGGGCTGTGACCTGGTTGAATATTCAGTTCTTGATAGGTCATGAGATCAACGATGAAATGAACCCCGGTTTGAATTTCAGACTCGATAAGCTTTTGGTTAAAAACTGATTTTCGAAGTTCGGTGTCTGAGAATGGCAGATGCAGAAGTTCGGCTTTGTAACCATGTTCCTGTAGAGCGTAGGGAAGATCACCCCAGGGAGCATTGTAGAAAAATACACTGCGTGGTCCAGTGATAAGCCTAATTGGTCGACGAGTGATCAGACAATTGGGTTTAAGTTTCACTAGAGCGCTCGTTTTCTAAAGGTGTGATATGGGCCTTGGACCTGAACATGAGAACAGCATAGAAAAAAAGACACATGTTTGGCAAACTAGTATTAATGATACAACAAAGAAAATCCTGTTATTGTGCATTTTGTAAAAATCAGCGTAAAGTCTACTCCAGCAAACATCTAAATACGTTTGGGATCGTTGGCTTAGTTTTATTAAGTTATGTATTAACCTATGTGATTTGGGATCACCCTGATAGTCGTGGGCTGATTGCTTTAGGTCTTATGCTTTTTATAGCAGAACTTTTTTGTCAGTTACGCTGGAGACAATCGATGATTTGTAAAAATTGTGGATTTGATCCTGTTGTTTATGTCAGAGACCCGTCGCTAGCTGGCGAAAAAATAAAAGAATTTATTCACATGCGTTCTGAAAGTCCTGCTTATTTATTAAAGCCCGCTTTAAATCTACCAGTGCGCAGAGTCAGTCACAAAGGTGAAAATTTATCCTTGCACGGATAGTCTGGGTCATGAATTATAAAAATAATGAACGTTTTTAAGAAATGCACACGGCCATTTTGTCTGCTTGTTATATTTTTGGGTTTAACCCTTGATGCTTATGCGCAAAGAAAAGCCACTGTTATAGAAAGCGACACACCAGTTTATGATGCAGCTGATTTTGATGCTGATGTGACCAGGACTGTGAATCCTGAAGAAAGTTTTATTGTTTCTAAAAAACCTTACGGCCCATTTTACAAAGTAAAATTTAAAAACGGCGCTTTAGGTTACATTGTGGATACCGAATTAAATATAGAAGGTATTGGTCCATTTCAACCCAAACCCTTTGCGGATGATATTGTTTTAAAAAATAAAAAAAACAAGAAAACAAAAAAACAAATTGATAACGATAACAATGACGATGAGGAAGATGCTGAAGATCAACAAAGTATCCAAGCCATTTATCGTGGTGTCAGTTTACAAATGATTAATTTTCGAGAAAATACTTTAGGTAAAATCAGGACGGCTGATTTACTAGCTATTGGTTACAAACATCAGCCAGCCACTGGCGGATATGAATCAAAGCTATCCTACGAGGTTTTTGTGTCACCCAAAGCGCCGGCCTATTACACGGATAGTATTATGAATGGTAAAGTCAGTGGTGGCATCATATGGATCAGCACGCAGATTTCTAATATGAACGGATATACACCAACTACGTCAATCAGGTACGGGGCTGGGCCATTTTTACGTTATTCACTGTTTAATGTTAAAACGGCCTCTCGTAATTACAATCTGCAGGATTTAACAGTAGGTATTGATATACAAGCAGGGGTTGTCTGGCACGCGCCTTGGGCTAATTTTGACTTCGGATTGCGTTATTTTTGGGATGATGAGCCCTATGGTGCCGTTGGTGTTGCCATCTTATTTTAGCTCGCATATAAAAAATCATGTCTATACATGTTTCTAGTCCCCACGTTTCAGCTATACATGTTCTGTCCCACGAAGTAATTAATCAAATTGCTGCCGGTGAAGTCGTTGAACGCCCAGCCCATTTGGTGAAAGAACTGGTTGAAAATTCGATCGATGCTAAAGCCACAGAAATTCATATCGGCATTGAATTGGGCGGACGTTATATCAAAATTACTGATAACGGTTTGGGTATCCCGAAAAACGATTTAATTTTAGCCTTACAAAGACACGCGACAAGTAAAATCAATAAAACTGATGATCTATGGTCTTTGCACACATTTGGATTCAGAGGCGAAGCCTTAGCCAGCGCAGCAGCCGTTTCAAAATTGACATTAACGAGCCATCCACAAAATCAAGAACAAGCCTTCCAAATTAAATCTGACTTCGGAATTGTGTCAGATGTTATGCCTGCGTCCCTGGAAAAGGGCACATCAATTTATATTGAATCTCTTTTTGAAAATGTACCAGCCAGGCTTAAATTTTTAAAAACAGATGGAACTGAAAATGCCCAGGTCAGAAATGCTATTAAAGCGTTTGCATTATCACATCCACATATTCAGTTCACATTACAAATTAATGGTCAGTTAGATTTACACTACAAAAAATCTGATAAAATAAATTCTTTAAAAAGAATGCAAGAAGTTTTAGATGTCGAAACTGTTTACCATCAACACAGCAAAAAAATAAATTACGAAGTGGATGTTTATTTTGCATCCCCGCACCATATACAAAAAACATCAAAAAATATTTGGATTTTTGTGCAAGACCGTTGGACTCAAGACAGAGCGCTGCAAGCAGCGATCATGGATGCTTACCGCAGTCTGCTTATGCACGGAGAATACCCGCAGTGCTGTGTGAGGCTTAAGTGTTCACCTGAGTTAATTGATGTGAATATACATCCAACAAAAAGTCAGATTAAATTTCAAAATTCATCAGATGCTTTCAGAACTGTTCATAATGCTTTACGAGACGGTCTTGAATCAGCACCGTGGTTAAAAAACGATAATGATCAACGAAATCAACAACCAGAAAGACCGCAGTCTTTTCATGCCAGTTACAAGTCAGATACCTCATCGCAACCCAGTTTCGCAGTTTTTGAATCACCAACATTATTTAAAACAAAAACGAATCAAATAGAAAGTTTGAAAGCATTAATTGTTGATATCACAGAAACCACAGAACTTGGTTTCTGGGGCAGTTTACAAATCTTGGGACAACTTGATTTAACATATATCGTTTGTCAAAAAAACGATCGTATGATTCTTGTTGATCAGCATGCTGCGCACGAACGGGTGGCCTTTGAAAAATTAATGAAAAAATGGAAAGGTGGCTACGTGGATATGCAGACCTATCTGTTTCCGTTAGCCATTGATTTATCAGTTGAAAAAGCTGAAGCCCTGATGACTAAACATGAAGATATTCTAAAAATGGGAATTGATTTTGAATTATTAGGACCAAGCGTGATCGGTATTAAATCAGCGCCTTTGTTTGTTAAAGAATCATCATTACCAGCAGTGTTTGAAAAAATGTCCCATGATCTTGTTGAATACGGTGAAAGCTATCGTTTAGAAAAATCCATAGCTGATCTATTTGCAACAATGGCTTGTCATTCGGTGATTCGCGCAGGGCAAAGCCTTAGTCAAAATGAAATGAAAGAATTGTTAATATCGATGGATGAATTTACAATGTCATCTTTTTGCCCACACGGTAGACCTGTTTCGATTGAATTTACTTTTAACCAAATAGAAAAATTATTTGGCCGCATACCATGAGTATAGTATGACGAGCAAAGTATGAAATGTGTTTTTGTAATAGGCCCCACAGCCACAGGTAAAAGCCAGTTGGCAATAGAACTTGCAGAGAAACACAGCGGGCATATCGTTAATATTGATAGTGTGCAGTTTTTTAAAGGGCTAGAAATTGGATCGGCTGCACCGTTAGTAGACGATCTTAAAAAAGTACCCCATCATTTATTTTCTTACGTGGCTGCACCCACTGAAATGACAGCAGGCCAATACATCAGAGATTTCTACCAGCAGATCAGCAAACTAAAACCGAATACAAATTTATTTATCGTTGGCGGGACAGGTTTTTACATTCAAGCTTTAGAAAAAGGCATGTTTAATTTGCCTGAAATTAGCAACGAAATAAAGCAACAAGTCCTTGATGATTTAGGAAAGCATGGCCCTGAAAAATTGTATCTAGAATTAAAAAACTTTGATGCAGAATCTGTTGTGCATCTAAACGATCACTACAGATTAGGTCGAGCTTTAGAAATCAAGCGGGCTTTTAATAAAAAAATGTCTGATTTTCAGAGCGAAAATAATAAAGATGCACTCCCATTCCCTTATTTAAAAATTGGCTTAAATTTTTCAACTGATGATAAAGAAAAAATGCGAACACGTGTGAAAAATAGAATTCAACAGATGATCAAGAATGGGTTGATCGAAGAAACAAAATCTTTTTTAGATTGCGGTTTTGATCAGTGGGCTCCGCTATCAAGTGTGGGGTATTTAGAAACAGTTCAGTATTTAAAAAATGAAATAACATTAGAACAACTAGAGCCAGCAATCACCTTAAGCACAATGCAGCTGATTAAAAAACAAAGAAACTGGTTTAAGCGCGATCCAACTATACTTTGGTCTGATATATTTCAGTCGGATACGCGTGTCGTAGAGAATGAAGTAGAAAAGTTTTTAAAATAAAATC
>JANOOI010000019.1:0-2359 GCA_031421235.1 Bdellovibrio sp. | reverse complement strand
CTGTGATTGGTGACTTAGCTAAAATTGATTCTAATCTGGCTGAAGTTCTTAAAAAAGATAAACAGAACAAAGATTCAGCTCAACAAATTCGTCTTCCGTGGATTGGTGTAAAATCTGATCTAGAACTAAAACTTCTGTCAGGTATTCGAATTCCATTTTTAGGAAAAGTAACTGGCAACAAAGATGGCTTCACTTTTCCAATACGTGCTTTTGTTTTACGTCATCCTTCACAGGACGAGTGTTACAGTTTTTTTTCGAAAGAAAAACGCTATGACTTAGGAATTCAGAAGCTGAATTCCTCGGATGCAGAAACCAGTAGCTTTGCACCCAACGCCCGACGAGAAAGCTATGTCGCTATCGAGGACAACGGATGCTAAACCCAATAAAAAAAACAAGACGAAATAAAAAATCCGAAAAAGGAATGGCGGTCATCGAGGCAATTCCGGTGTTATTTATGGTGGTGTTAATTTTTAATTTTAGCTTGGGTTTTTTTGGAGCTATTCATTCAGGCATATTAAATTCGATCGCTTCTTATAATTATTCTTTAGAAACATTCAGATTTAAGTCAAACTTGATGTACTTTAGACCCGGAGCTGGCGTCACGAATTATTCAAAATCACAAAATCGAGTGCATGGAATTACACAAGATGGAACAGAAGATGTAGGTCAAGAAGTCGACGGCAAGTGGCCAGCAACTTTGCGCGGAATTACTTTTAATTATAAATCTGCCACTCCAGGCAGGGACTTATCTAGTGTGCAAGATTCTAAAAAAGGAAAAATTGCTGTGACCGAACCAGAGCGCGAATTTAAAACTACCCCCAGTGACGGCAACATTTGGTCGGTTAAATCTAAATCCGTTCCCAAGGACGGCGAAGAAGCTGTACAAACGGCCAGAGTTTGGATCAAGACCGTTTATGGAATCTGCTTAAATGCCGATTGTAAACAGTAGGGGTGAAAAATGGGACCTAACGAATCAAGAAATTTATGGATATCTTTAGGTGCAGGCGTTTTTGCAACGTTCATGCTGTATTCGTATTCTCAAGAAAAAAAAGCAGAACTAGAAAAAACTGTTGGTGATAAAATTCGTGTTGTAATTGCAAAAGAGGACATTCGTGAAATGGATAGCATTTATGACAACGTTGTTGAGTATGTCGAAAAAAACAAATCTGATGTCGAGCCCGATGCCTATTTAAGTATCCCTGACATCATGGGCGGAGTTGCAGCTATTCCTATTAAAAAAGGCCAAACGATCACAAAAAATAAAGTTTTAGAACCCGGCCCTGAAACAGGCATTGCCATTCAAGTATCACCAAACAAACGTGCTGTTACGATTCCGATTACTGATGAACGCGCGAATGCCCGCTTAATTCGTCCGGGTGACCGTGTTGATATCATGGCCATCATTGATTCTGGAAAAGGCGTAAATCAAAAACGTGAAGTTACTGTACTCATGCAAGATGTGGTTATCTTAGCAACTGGTGTAAATGTTCATAATAATTTACCAAGAACCATCGAAAAAGATCCGTCAGGTAAAACATTAATTCAAACAACTTTAACCGGTGACACAAAATATGGCACACTGACAATCGAAGCAGATCTGCAACAAGCGCAAGATCTTATTTATTTGGTTTCTTCAAATTCTAGCAGCTTATTTTTTCTTTTACGTAATCCGAACGATCGAAAAATTGCTCCACGCTTACCGGCATCTTCTGCAGACACGATTCAAAGCCGGGCCTTGGTCCCGTCTAGTGGATTTTATCCAGCAGTTCAGCCAAACTTAATGAACGGACCTGGTAGATAATCCAGGCCTTCAAAAAGTAGGGTGCCACTGAACATTATTAATGTATTTTTATTATTTTTTATTTCTTCTTTGCAGGTTCTTGCACAAGGATCTTTGAATCCTGCATTGCCCGATCCCGCTTCATTAAGCACGACCGCTGCTAGCACCGACGTTGATGCCGAAAAACCAAATGCAAGACGTATTCGACGGCATTTAGATTTGATCGTTAGTGTTGAGCACGACGAAGAACTTTTAATTCCAGATAAAGAATTGGTTTATAAAGGAAAGGTTGATTACTTTGATATGAAACGTATCAAAGGTACAGATTTTTTCAGAATTTATCCGAAAAAAGTGGGTAATGGAATTGTCACCATTCATAATAAAAACACCGGACAGATCATTGTAGAACTGCGGTTCGACATTCGTAATGATGACATTGAGAAAACTTTGCGAGAAGCAAAGTCTTTACTTGGCGATATCGAAGGTATTGAATTCAAAATCGTAAATAATATTATACTGTTGGATGGTTACGCGATTATTCCCAGAGATTTAATCCGTATTGCTCAGGTTATTAAAACG
>JANOOI010000018.1:0-1756 GCA_031421235.1 Bdellovibrio sp. | reverse complement strand
GATGTTGGCATAAACTTATCCAAATCTAGCAATGGTTTTAATTTTGCAATTAAAAGTCTTTCTGGCGAAATCACTAATGCTCTTAAAGGTCAGCCTGCAGGGACTGTTGAAGTTGTCGTTACAACGACGAGTGGTGATGTGAATATTCAGTAACAGTTTTTTAAAAATGTGAATTCATAAATCAGATGTTGGACTTCCTCGCTCGCAGAACCATCGAAATTTCACGGGCAATATTGTTACTATGCCAAAGTAAGTGATTTAAATCAGCTTCATTGACTTCACCGCGCTGAAGTCGACCTTGCCAGACATCGTCAGCTGTGATTTTTTCGCTGACTAATTCAAAATCGACACCAATCATAACCGCTAACGGAGAAGTTTGAAATTTAACTTTGATCCATTCTTGATTTTTTTTAAGATCAAACATTTCCATTGTGCTTCGAGTAATCGCGCGCACATGCGTGGGATCTGCCAAAAATTCATCGTGCCGTGGATGAGGAACTCTAATATTCCAAACACCGTCTGGTGCTAAAACACGATAAACTTCTTTTACAATTGATAGAAAAACTTCTGGGTTTTGGCCCAAGTGTTCTAGAACATGGTTCATACAGATTTCTGAAGCTGAGTTATCTGGCCATGGCCACGGAGTTTTTTCTAAATCAACAACCTGATCAGGATTACAACCCGAAAATTTATCCACATTGATATGTGTTTGAAGTTGATTGAAGCCGCATCCTAAGTTTAGTTTTAACATGTAAGAAGATTATACTTAAAATCACATATCGAAAAGTAAAAAATTGGCGACATGTTAGGAGGAGCTTAGATCCTATTTACAGAGCTTCCGATCTTTTCATCCAAAGCATATTAGACGTTGAAGCTGAACTGTCGGAATTCATAATTAATATATCGAGATCTGAGTTGTAATATCCAGTTAAATAACTTTTCTCACTCGAATAAATCTCAATCTTTCCTTCTTGGCCGTCACATTTAAATGTATGATGGCCTGGAATACAATAGTCAGTCTTGCAAACTGTCACACTGTCCGGCGATGAAAAACTTAAACTAAGAAGTGAACCTAGGCCTGGCAAGTAGCTCAGTGATTCATAACTATTATATTCTTGCGAAGTTAGTTTTGAACAGTCCATCTCTGCAAAAACATTCAAACTAACTAATAAAATAATTGTGAAAATGAATTTCATTTTATCTCCTCGATAAGTTCAAGACCCACCAAAATCCTAGCTAATTGAATGTATTTATAGAAGAAAAAAATTGGCGGACTGGATGGGAGGCTTTATGAATTGTTGCTGGGAGTCGGAGCTAAGTTCACGTATCTACACCGCCCGTAATACAGACGGTGTTTTGGTTACTGGTCTATTGAATTTCGGGTGTGATAATAATATCTACGCGGCGATTCTGTGCTCGGCCTTCTTTTGACTTGTTGGTGGCAATAGGTTTCTGAAAACCGTAGCCTTCCGGTGTTACTTCGTCAAAACCATTCGATTTGAAATAGGCAGCAACTGCTGATGCGCGTTTTTCAGAAATGGTTTTGTTTTGGCTTTCTGATCCAACAGAATCTGTATGCCCTTCGACTTTCATTTCAGATGCATTCATTGTTTTCGCAACTGCTGAAACTTTGGCAAGTAAATCTAGGGATGCTTCCGGAAGTTCTGCTCGACCGCTTGCAAAATTAACTTTTTTCAAGCGGATCAAAAGATTTTTACCAACCTGATAAGCCTCTGCCTCGTCCGAAGAAAACTGT
>JANOOI010000017.1:0-2838 GCA_031421235.1 Bdellovibrio sp. | reverse complement strand
CATAAGTTTACTCAGAGCTTTTTCGCGCCCTTCTTTAAACGTGCGTGCTGTAATAGCTAAGAATAGGTTGAACTCACAGGAAAAAAAGCTCACTTTCTGGAAGCAAATGATCATCAAAATTGCTGAGAGAGAATTATAGTCCGATAAAGTAATTTTTAGAATCAGAACAAACTTCTGGGCCAAATCTTTTCTCAACGTCTTGAGCTATTTTAGCTAAGCCGCTGACATACCCAGGGCCACCATGACTTTGCCAAACCAGTAGCCATTCAGGAAATGAATAAAGCGAAACAGACACATTTTTTAAAAACTTATGAAGTTCAACTTCAATCTCCGAATTAGTGAATTGAGGATTTTTTTGTTTGATTTTAATTTTAAAAATATTTTTTTTATCATAGAAGCTTTCGAGTTTATTTGTAAAATTGAAATCATTATCAGTAACATAAGACAGCGCGACAGCCTTTTCTGCATAGGATAATTTTGCCAACGCAGACAAGTTGTATTCTTGACTTTTTCGGCGTACGTAGTCAATACGGTCTAATAAAAACTGTTCTAGATTTCTAACGGCTACGGTGCCTCCTGTATTGTACCCCAAAGCTAACAGAATCTTTTTTATATTCATATGATCATGTCCAGTGTAGCCAGCCTGTTGTAGCAGTTTCGATATTTGTTTTTTCTCAAATTCTGCACTGACATATTTTTCATTCAGTTTTTGAAATACACCAGAATACAACATATTGCGAAGTGGATTCGTAGTTTTCTCTAGAAGGTAGCATTTACTTTTTCCAAGGATCGGGTTCCAAAAGTCAGTTTTCCTTGACGACTGGCGCTTGATCCATTGACAGGATTTTCGACTGCTCGTAAATATTTTTCGTTTGTAAGATATTATAACTTGGTCGACATCACTAATCGCCGCTGATGTCAGCTGTCCAATTCCAGCATCTCCACCAGGATTTTGAATTTGAGGATGGAATCCACTTTCTAGCATTAACTTTGGAAAAAACCACTGAGGATTGATATCCAAGCAGTCAGAAACAGCTTCAAAGGTATAGGCTATGTTTTTAATTTCATAATCACTGTAATCGGGACGTTTTTGTCCGCGTATGGGTTGGCTCGATTCATATGGGCATTTAACAAAAAAATTAGAAATTTCACCAGGCGCTATTTGTGAAAACGAACTGTTTTGAGCGTATTCTACACAACGTTCGAATGATTGCACCTGTGCAAGCAAAGGATAACTTATAGACATAATCACCAAAAAATTAGCAAATTTAGTCACTATGTGTTTGTAGCTGGCAAGATCGGCTTTCATATTATCCTTTGATCTGATTAAATAGATTTGTTGCTATTCTTAGGCCATGTTGCAAGTGCCTCACTTTGAGATCTACAACAGATATCGATTTTTTGGCCTTTGAATAAAATAATCCAGAAAAAATGAAGTCTGTAGTTTCAAAATTTAAAAGGAATCGAAGGTTCACATTTAGTATTACAAAATTTTTCACACTCTTGCGAACAGGAGAAAGTGCTCATATCCATTTGCAAAGTAGTGCATTTGCTTATGCAGGCTTTATCATTTTTAGAAATTTTTGATTCTTTAAACCAGTCAAGGCATGTATCTGCATAACTAGAATAAGGAATACAGATTAAAAAAATAATCAACTTAGACATTAAGTTATTTTACTCAAATACAAAGCACCGTCAATCCGCCATTAAGATGCTTTTTTAAGTTGGCTGTTTTTTACCGAAACCGATAATTTTAAATTTTCTTTACTCACGGCTCGGCGAATACTTGGAGGTTTACGACTACTTTCTAAGTCATTTAGACTTTGTTTTGAAAGCCCTAATAGTTTTGCAAATTGCACCTGAGTCATTTCCTCACCAAACCGGTGAGCTTTGGCGAAGCCAATGCGTCCAATCTTTATCAGTTTAATTTGTTTTTAAACCAACAGTATCCGAATCTTAAAACTCTTAATCGCATCGTGATTTTAGATTTTTTGCGGGGAAAAGAAAATCTCTCAAATGGTGGCCGGCTACGCAGAACTGATGGAGATGATCTTTGCATCTTTCAAAGACATTCCATTTACTGAAAACCACATCAAGCAACTGCACAGCGTTTTACTCAAGTACAGCACCAAGGACGATCGGCACCGTGGTGATTACAAGAAATTTACTAACAGCGTAGAGGCTTTCGCGCCTGACGGTAAAAGCAAGGGTGTTATTTTCCATACAGCAACACCAGGCAGAACTTATTGATTGGACGAACACACAAATCTCTCGCAAAGAATTGCATCCATTGCTTGTGGTTGCCATATTCGTGGTCGTATTCCTGCATATCCATCCGTTTCAAGACGGTAATGGTCGTCTATGGCGTGGGCTCACAACTTTACTACTCTTGCAGTTGGGATATAACTACGTGCCCTATAGTTCTTTCGAAAGAGTCATCGAAGAGAACAAAGACTCCTATTACCTGGCTCTGCGCCGTGGGCAGGCGGAGCTCGATGGGATCAACACCAAAACTAAGAGTAAAATCAAGATCAAACCCGGCGGTGTTAACGAATGGCTGGAGTTCTTTCTGAAGTCTATGCAGAAACAAAAGGTCGCACTCGAAGCGAAAATGAAAGACGAATTGGTGGCGACAAAAATGCCGCGCCTTTCACTTCAGATCATAGAGCTTATTAAAAACCGTGGGGCTACCTCGATTGGTGAGGCCGTGGCCACCACAGGAGCAAACCGCAACACTGTCAAACTTCATTTAAAAAACTTGGTGGTTGATGGACATCTTGAAAAAGAAGGTATCGGATGCGGCATGAGGTATCGGATGCGGTCTTAACCTGCGTCGGT
>JANOOI010000016.1:0-2056 GCA_031421235.1 Bdellovibrio sp. | reverse complement strand
ACTGGTAAATCACAACAAATTAAAATCACAGCGCAATCTGGATTAAGCGAAGAAGAAATTAAAAAAGCAGTTAAGGATGCTGAAATGCAAGCTGATGCCGATAAAGAAAAAGCAGAAGCTGCACAAACGCGCAATAACTTGGATAACTTAATTTACCAAACTGAAAAAATGATCACTGAATCTGGTTCTAAATTACCAGCGAGCGATTTAGAAACTGTTAAAACAGCAGTTGCTGATGCTAAAAAAGTTTTCGAAAATAAAACAGCTTTAACAGCTGAAATGAAGACAGCTTTTGATCAGTTGCAAGCAGCTTCACACAAAGTCACTGAAGCATTATATAAAGCTGGTGCTGGACAAGGCGCAACTGCCGATGCGGGCGCTACTGAGCCAACAGGAAGCAATGGATCATCAAGTACTAAAGAGGCTAAAAAAGACGATGACGTTATCGATGCTGACTTTAAAGATGTGAACTAGGTATGAAAAAAATTTTTGAACAAAAAAAATTGATGATTTTCGGGGCTGCAATTTTTATTGCAGTTCTTTCTCGTTTAACAAATCATCACTGGAATTTCACAGCTGTCGGCGCAGCGGCTTTTGCTTTTGCTTTACTATTTTCAAATGATAAAAAGATGTTTTTTATTCCGTTACTCAGCTTATTTGTCAGCGATTTATTCTTAGGTTTGCATGATACGATGTTATTTGTGTACGGCGGCTATATGCTAGCTTTAGTGCCGTTTATATTGATCGCCGCAAATAGTTCTAAATTGCAAAAAGTTCTCACTGTTTTATCAGGCAGTTTGATTTTCTTCGTGGTTTCAAATTTCGGGGTTTGGGCCGTAGGTCAATTGTATCCACAAACTGTTGCAGGACTTATTGAAACTTATGTGATGGGCTTACCATTTTATAGGAATCAATTCTTAAGTGATATAATGCTCACACCAGCATTGTTTTATGTATTTAAAATGGCGTATTCGTATCAACTTGCTGCCAAGTCTGCCCAGGACAATCGCTCAAAAATTTAGTGTAACGTTCATTTTCAGCGCAGTTATTATTTACGGGGTCATTTGTGAGCGAATCACACATGGCTTCTCTTGTTGAAAAGTTTTTCTCGCCAGTGTTGCACCCGTTGACATTAAAACTATAATTGTAAGCGCTGTCTTCGTCGGTGTAATCCATTAATTGATTACACGATGTCGTTGAAAGCACGAACAATAATAATGAATATCTAGCAACGCTCGTAAATCTCATGTTTTAATTTTCCTTAAATCACTTTCCGCAAGTTCAACTAACTTAGTAATGCGATTCCCCGTGTAATTCAAGTGTCCTAGTTTTCTTTTTGGTCGATTGGTGTCTTTACCATACCAATGAAGCCGTCCATTCAGCCCGTTGGCAATTAAAGGCTTGCGGTAAGATTTACCCAGTATATTTTGCATTAAAAAGCACGATGTTGATTGCACATCACTTGGAAAATCGATTCCTAGAATAGATCTTAAGTGTAACTCAAACTGATCAATTGAAAAAGCATCTTGGGTAATATGCCCTGCATTATGAACCCGCGGAGCTATTTCATTAATTAAAAGTTCACGTCCTAAATCAAACAACTCAAAAGAAATTAAACCAATAAAATTAATTTCGTTTAATAGATTTTTAATTTTTTCAGTTAAGCCTGGCAAAGCCGGGTGTTTGGCCGGGCCCCAGACACGGTAACATTGATTATTTCTTTGTAAAGTGTGCATCAAGGGGTAAATAAAGAAATCTTTTTTCTTATTTCGGGCCATGACCAAGGATTTTTCACTTTTGAAATGAATAAACTTTTCAGCAATGTACTGTGTTTCCTGATTAGGATGAGCCCGTTTAAAACGTCCTAAGTCAGCACGTGATTTAATAACATACGTGCTGAGGCCGTCGTAACCCCCGTGACGTTCTTTAATAACCATTTCGCTACCAAAAACATCGAAAGCTGATTCAAGATCATCTTTTGAGTTAATTTTCACAAACGGAGCTGTCGGAATTTGATAATCCCACAGAAGTTCTTTTTGCGGCCAGCGATCTTGCA
>JANOOI010000015.1:0-3066 GCA_031421235.1 Bdellovibrio sp. | reverse complement strand
TAGGCAGTCCATTGTTTTAAGCCCTGTGGCCCAGGCTTGGGAACAACCACCGGCTTCGGCTGCAGTTAAGCCATCAATGTCAAAACTAACAAAGATTGGTCTATTTTTTGTTGATGAATTTAAACTTTTTAATTCTGTTTTCTCCCAAAGGTATGACCAACCAAAGCTTTCAATATCACTAAGGCTTACAACTTCAATATTTTGTTTTTTGGCCCACTGGTAATGCTGTGGCGAATTACACTGAGGCTGAGTTCCAATTTCAATGAGATGAAATTGATCCTTATATTTTTCGTTTAAGCGGTAAAAAGGTGTTCCACTGTTAAAGCCCATCGTTGGTGGTCGAACATCCAGATGAGCATCGAAATTAAGAATAATAGGCTTTGCAGAGTTGGGATTATTTTTCGATTCTGCTTTATACTGTGAAACAAAAGCTGCGGTGTCAGCATAGCCGTAGTCGTGGCCACCGCCAAAGCTCAGAACACGCACATTTTTTTTATAAAGATTTTGCACTAGATTTAGAGCGATGTCGTGTCGTTCGCCTAAAGTTTGTAATTGGTCTGGTGGTGTAGTCGTTGTTGGAACTAAATCACCTAAATCGCAGATCTTAGCGCTAAAATCTGAGCTTTCAAAAGACGGCGTCATTTTGTATAAAAATTGCCTGATTGTTTTCGGGGCCAGTGCAGCACCAACGCGGCCGCCATTGAGTTTTATGCCTTCATCGTCAGGATAGCCAATAATGGCGATATCGCCAGCTTCAGGGTTTGTAGCTACACTTTGCTTGGCAAGATCGCCAAGTCGAATATCTTGCACATCGTTTTTAGAAAAGTAAAGATCGTTTTGACTGGGAGTCAGCACTGAGAAGTCTCCTTAAAACAATCGAATCAAGAACGGCGTCTGTTTGATTGTCAAAAAGTTGAATTTCGATATTGTCTGCATCATGAATCATTAATTCACCGACAAAATTATTGTCTGGTGATGAGATCAATAAATTCCATGCATCAATGTCGGGGTTAATAAAAAAATTATATTTGTTTGGCTGAGGCTTAGTTGAATTCTTATTGTTTTGGCGAAGGCACAAGCCCTTGCTGTTCGGTGTGTAAACGTAGAATGTTGTAAACCCTGTGAATTCGTAGCAAAGATTAATCGCACTTTTCCACGTGCCCAACAATGTTTGAAGGCCAACGTAATCAACAGAACTCACATAAATGAGATTCGGATTAATTTCATCAACTGTGGCTGTTACAGAAACATAATCACCGGGGCCTAAACGATCAATTTGCTGTTTAGAAATGTCGTTTGTGTAATCCATTTTCAAAGATAATTTTGTGCGAGATTCAGAAATATGATTTTCATTATTGATACGTTCAATTTTTCCACGAAAAGTAAAAGATTCGGTAAAAGATTCGGTAAAAGATTTGCCAAAAGATATGTTAGCGGCTTGAGCAATCTGCGAAGTAAAAAAAGCGAGTGCTAAACTGAAGATTAAAATGAATGCAAGTAACTGAAAGGACTTCAGTAAATAATCGGGTTTTGAGACTGAGAGTAATCCGAAATTCGGTTTGTACACAGCAGAGATTCACCATAGGGCTTGAATAGAGTCATCAATAATGTCATGGACTCCGGTGCTGCGATATGTCAAAAAGGGTTCGTTGAACATTTAATATAAATTTTTCACAATAAAGACGTGAAAAACGTGACCCTATTTATTCTATTAACGACCTGTTGTTTAGTGTCTTTTGCACAGCGAACTGTTCGTCCGTGGAAGACATCTTTAGATATGTCGTCATTTAATTACGACTCGAGTGGTCTTATATTCGATTATGGAATTTCAGTTTTGAATTCAACGGCGGATAAACAAACAGCAGATGCAAAGTACAAACGTGATTTTAACCAACAGACCATCAAATTAGGATATATCTCCACTGATCGTTATTTCATGGGCTTTGGTTACGCCACTGATCGTTATCGATCAACTGACAACGGCGGAGATAATCAAATAGTCGAAAATAAAAATTATATCATCGGTTTAGGTTATTATTTTGAAAATAATTTTTTTGGTCATGGCTATTATGTGCAGCAAAAAGATCAGCAAAACGACAGGTCAAGGCCGGGGTATCGTTTGGATTTAGGTTATAAAATTAATTTGTCAGAACACTTTTTTATGACTGCAGTTTTAAGTCATCAGCGAACGGGCCCTGTTTGGCTAACAAATCCCCATGTCAGTTTAGGTTTAATATTATTTTAATGAGGTTAAAATGAGTTTTGAAATAATTATTCAGGAAACGCATTTAGATGTTTTCGGTCACGTGAACAATGCAAAATATTTGGAAATCTATGAACAATCGAGATGGTATTACATCACAGAAAAAGGCTATGGGCTGGAAAAAATAAAACAAACACAGCAGGGCCCCGTGATTTTAGAAGCAAAAATCAGGTTTTTGAAAGAACTTAAAGAACGTCAAAAAATTAAAATTTCATTAGAACTTATTGATTACGAAGGAAGAATTGGCCATTTAAAACAACAAATGACGAATGAAAAAAATGAAATTATGTCTGATTTAATTCTGACCTTTGGTTTATTTGATTTAAAAGCCAGAAAGTTGATTGAGCCGACTGCAGAATGGAAAAACGCGATTGGCGCCAATTAGCTGATTAATTATTTAGTTCTGATAATGTCCACTGGGCTAATTCTGACAACTTTTCATCTTTTAAATAAAGTTTCACATCATTTTCAAGTTCTAGAATTTTTCGATTAGCAATCACGATCATTGCATTTCTTTTTAAGCCAAAGCCAGCAGCACGAAATAATGCTGACCCAGTCATTTTTTTCTGTAATGATTTATTTGATGAATTTAAAATATCTTTTAGAAACAGGGCAAGATCTGTTTTCTCCTCTGCAGTTAAATTCAGCAATTGATCCGATGATTTTAAATTGAACGGTGCTGCATTCAATTTAAAAACTTTTTGATTCCAAGGACAAACTGTTTGACATAAATCGCAGCCAAAAAACCAATCTCCAATTTTTTTTCTAAGACTTATGGGCGCTGTTTTTTTGGACTCTATGGT
>JANOOI010000014.1:0-4813 GCA_031421235.1 Bdellovibrio sp. | reverse complement strand
ATAAAAACTATCACCGACATAATCGGCTACATCTTGAATAGCGCCCTCTTCATAGTAGTGGGCCAGAAGAGCAACGTCTTTTTCTTTTTTTAATCTATTAATTTCAGCAACGATATCCTTCATATAGATTTATCTATCCTTAGTAGGATAATTATATCAAAGAATAGTTAAACTGTCGATCCACCTTTAAGAACTTGGAGAATTGATTTAGACATCATTTTAAAGCTTTCTAGAACGCCTTTGCCTTCAAAGGCACAGGCTTCGATTTCTTGCGCATTAAACCTGTTTAAATGCTTTCTGAGCTCTTGGATTGGTAAGGCTGTCGGTAAATCACGTTTATTATATTGTAACAAAAGAGGAATTTCTTTGATGTTATAACCCTGCTGCTGCAGATTTTTTTCTAAATTATCAAGTGCTTGTAGATTTTCATCTAAACGATCAGCCTGTGAATCAGCAACGAAAATAACCCCGTCTATTCCTTGTAAGATTAATTTTCGGGTTGCATCGTAAACAATTTGCCCCGGAACACTGTAAACATGAAATCGTGTTTTAAAACCCCGAATTTCACCAATGTCTAAGGGTAAAAAATCAAATAATAAAGTTCTTTCGATTTCTGTATTTAAAGCCATTAACTTTGATTTTTGATCTGAAGCTAAACTTTGATACATCCATTGGATGTTTGTAGTTTTACCACCCAGTGAAGGCCCGTAATAAACAATTTTACAGTGAATTTCTTTAGCATTATAATTAAATAACGACATTACAGTTCGACTCTGTTTTCTAAAGCGCGACCCATTGTGCGGTCATCAATAAAATCAATATCAGAACCCATCGGAATACCATGGGCAATTCTAGAAATTTTTACGCCTTTACCCTGCAAAGCTTTAGTCAAATACAAAGAAGTAGTGTCACCTTCAAGATCGGCATCAAAAGCAAAGATCACTTCTTTGATTTGTACAGCTTCGCCGTCGATACCTTTTTGCAATCTGTTGATCAGTTCTTGTATTTTTAGATCTTTAGCTGTGATGCCATCTAAAGGCGAAATAACCCCATGTAGAACATGGTAGCGACCGTGAAAAGCACCAGAGGATTCAATACGTGTAATATCAGAAGGCTCTTCAACTAAACATAAAGCTTCTGAATTGCGATGAGGGTCTTCACAAAATTTACAAATTTTACGATCAGTGTAATTAAAGCATTCAGGGCATGTGTGAACTTCAGTTTGAATACGTAAGAGTGATTCAGATAATCTTTCAGGGTAAGCATCTTTTGATTTTAGAATAAAATACGCAAGTCTTTGAGCTGTCTTAGGACCGATTCCGGGTAGACGGCTTAATTCGTGAACTAATTTTTCTAAGACAGGTATTTGTAGCATGGGTTAAAACATACCCGGAATGTTCATTCCACCAGTCACTTTTGACATTTCTTTAGCAGATTCATCTTTAGCCGTTTTTAAAGCTTCATTAGCTGCTGCTGTGACAAGATCTTGTAACATTTCAATATCACCAGATTTGATAACTTCTGGATTAATAACTAAAGAAAGAATTTTATTTTCACCATTTACTTTAACTGTCACTGCACCGCCACCAGCAGTGCCATTGAATTCGCGTGTTGCTAATTCTTCTTGAAGCTTTTTCATTTTAATTTGCATTTGGTTTGCTTGTTTCATCAAACTTGCCATTCCGCCTAAACCCTTCATAATTTACTCCTTATGATGAATAATTTTAGCCTGTGCTTTAAAAACCTGCTGTGCTTTTTGTAAGCGGGGGTCTTTTAAAACTTCGATTTGTATTTTTGCTTCAGATTCTTTTTCTTTTTTTAAGTTTAAGCTTAAAGAAGATTCACCTGTTGCAACTTTAGTCTTTAATACCTGAAAAGCATAGCCCGCACCAAAGAACGAATCAATAAAACCTTGTATTTTTTGTTGAGTTTCTGTTTGCGTGAATTGTTCACCTAAAAAAGCAAACTGCGGGGCAACCTGCAATTGAAGAAAATTATCATTGAGCCCTGAAAAAACCGCATTATCTAATTTAGCACCTAAAAAAGCATCCTGCTGTTTAACGTCTTGAACGAACAATCCCCAGCTTTCGGCAGTCGGTAATGGTTTAGACTGTAAAGATTTAACCGTTGGTTTAGGGCTGACAGGTTGAAGGATTTCTTTCTTAGCCAAAACAGGTAACTCAGCAGGTTTGATACTCGGAGGAGACTTTGAAAGCTCCTCAAGTGGCTTTGGGCGTTGTGTAATGACCTTTTGGATATCCACAAACAATGGTGCTTGTGACATTCGTAGTAAACAAACTTCGAAAACTAGATACGGATCGTTGGATTTATGTAGATCCGTTAAACTTTTTAAAGCCATATCAAATAAAATATGTAAATCAGATTCAGACTGCGCAGTCGCATAGTCTTTTAATAGATGGATTTCTTCAATGGGTAGATCGATTAACGTGTCATTTTCAGGAGCCGTTTTAAGCAATAAAGTATGACGAATTAATTGAACTAGATCTTCTAGAAACAAATTAGGACTTACGCCAATTTGGTGAAGCTTTTCTAAATCAGAAACTATTTTTTGTGAATTTCGTTCTAATAGCGAAGCAAAAACACTGAAGATCAAATGGCGATCTGTTAACCCTAAAATTTCAGAAACTGCAACTTCGGTCACCTGCCCAGAAGAAAAATTGATCACTTGATCTAATAAACTTAAACTATCGCGCGCGGATCCATCACCTTGTTTAGCAATCATCCATAAAGCTTTTTCTTCAGCCTTGATGTTTTCTAAGTCACAGATTTTTTTCAAATGGGATGTGATTTGTTTTAAAGGGATTCTTCGTAAATCAAAACGCTGGCAACGTGATAATATCGTTTGCGGAATTTTATGAACTTCAGTTGTAGCCATCATAAAAATCACATGCGCTGGTGGTTCTTCTAAAGTTTTCAACAAAGCATTAAATGCCGATGTAGAAAGCATGTGAACTTCATCTATAATAAATATTTTATATTTTCCAGATGTGGGCATAAACATGACGCTGTCACGTAAATCCCTGATGGCATCAACACCATTGTTAGAAGCTCCATCGATTTCGATCACATCAACAGCGCTGCCTTTAGTTATTTCAAGACAGCTATCACATTTGTGGCACGGGCTAAAATTTTCAGGATTTGTACAACGTAATGTTTTTGCTAAAATTCGGGCTGAAGAAGTTTTCCCTGTTCCGCGAAGCCCTGTGAAAAGTAATGCGTGCGGAATACGATTATTTTTTAAAGAATTTAAAAGTGTTTGTGAAATATGATTTTGCCCGATCATTTGATCAAAAGATTGCGGTCGGTATTTGCGGGCTAAAACTTGGTACGACAAAATGTGTCCTCAATAAGAGCTAGGCACCCCATATCGCGAAGCTTTACAGACACCGTTGCTTCCTTCCGGACCTAGCGGATTCACTGCAAAGTCAACCGTATGGGACCTAGCCATAGACTGGTGTATATGAATTACCCTGCCATATCAGTGATTAACACAATACGTTAGACGATTAATTGATCAATTATTTTAAGATTAATTTAGAGGACTATTTAGCTGGGGTATTTTTCGAGGGAAACGGGGACTGAATCATCCAATCCATTGTTGTTTCACAAGTGTTTTTATCTGTGGTTGTTTTTTTAAGCTTTACATCAGGAATCGCTAAAGGGGTTTTGCTGCCGACATTTACAGCAGAGCTTATACCCCTTTGAAGTAAGCCACCAAATAAACTATCGATACCATTAAAAAATACATTTTTAAATTTGCCATCAACATCGGTCACTTGAATACACGGATCACCGTTACAGTTTTCAACAGTCATTTTTAGCTTGGCCGCAGCATCGGGTGTGATGGTCAATAAACGAAATAATTTCTTTTTAATTTCTGCATCAATGTCGATTGCGATTTTTCCGTTATCACAAGAAATCCTTGGTGGTTTATCTAAAGTAATTTTTGTTCCACCTTTGCAGGTGTTAGGATTTTGACCGCCAAGGCACATATCTAATTTTTTACTTTTAGCCATCGCATCCATGTAATGCTGTAAGGTTCCCGTATTAAGTTTTGTGCTAATATCAAAATCTGAATCTTTGCGATCGCTAAATTTTGGTGTTGTGTTTGAACAATTGGAATCATTATTTTTCATCACATTTCCACGAATCATATTCATGGCACGTGAATTTTTATCAAGCATGACTTTTGTATCGATAGGTAGCCAATCATTTGCTGTTTTTTCTTCGATTCGAATTTGCTGAAGATACAATTCGCTAAGCTGTTGTTTCAAAGCTATTTTTTTATTGGTTTCTTTTGGGCCTTGGGCTTCGATTTGTTTTTGTAATTGATTAATTTTTTCAGTGATTTCGTCTGAATCAATTAAATTTTGCAAATTTAAAGAAGGCACTTCTGAAATTTCTTTCCAGTAAGCAGGCAAATTTCTCATGTCGGCATTGGCCTGTTTTTCAACAGTGGGAATAATTTCTTTTTCAAAAGCCGGTTTCAAAATAGCTGAATTAAAAAGATCAGACCCATGTAAGAATTGGCCTATTCCAATTGCTGCCTGCGCAAACACAGCATTTTCAACATTGTCGTAACCAGAATTATCAGCTGCAGCGTAAATTTTTGTAAGGTGCATCTGATCACTGAATTCTGGAACTAACCGCATGATTTCAGGCGGATTATTAATGAACTGATTCACTTCTTCTGAATTGTTTGCATTGGGCCATTTGACGGCTTTGATATTTTGGATCATTTTATTTTTGCCGCCTAATTTTTCTTGAATAATTTCATCAACTATTTTTTCAA
>JANOOI010000013.1:0-8657 GCA_031421235.1 Bdellovibrio sp. | reverse complement strand
CCAGTACCGCCCAGTAAATTGCGAACTCCTGATGATGACCTGATCACTTGGTAATTTGTTTCCAGTGCTTTTACATTTTTTAAGTTCACATTTTTTGGCTGTAACGGACCTTTTTTTATAATCCAATCTGCTAGTTTAACGAAATCTAAATTCTCACGACTTGGCGCAGTCCATTCGCTAATGTAAGTTGTGCAGTTTTTGTTATCATTTGGTAAATAAAAAACTAAATTAATCGTTAATGGAAGTCGTGATTTAATTTTTTCTTTTTTGTAAGCTAATCTGTATAATAATCTTAATTCACCACAAGTTGTTGGTGAAAAGACAATTCTATCCATTCTATTGACGACACCGACTAATTCATAAGACGAATCTATTGAATATAACCATTTGGGATCAAAGTTTTTTCGCTTATTTGTCACTGAGCTTCCGACAAGCCCCCAGTCACTGACCCGGTATTTATTTTCCTCTTCAATACTGGCTGCAATATCTTGTTTAGAAAGCTGCACAAAATCGGCATACAAACTTGAATTCTGGGAAAACTCTAAAGTATTCCATTTAATTTTTGCTTGATTTAAAATTGATTCTAATCGAAAGCCACGTGATTCAAGTTCAATCATCAGTTGATTTTCTGTTAAGGCCGGAAAAACTTCTCCAGATTTTAGCTTAGTACTTGATCGGTTATCAGCTGCGGGGCCTCTGTCTACGAATAGCTTATCCATGTAAGGTTCTGTTGCTGTGACCAACTGTTCATAAGTTAACCTGTCATCATCTTGACTGTATTCAGTTTTTTCAATATTTGCCGTGCGTGAACTAAAATACACAGCTGAACCAAGCACTAAAGCACAGACAATAAAAAATTTCAGAAACTTCATTGCTGTGTTTTAACTTTCACAGGCTGTGTCGTTCCGCGATTGTTTTTCAAACCATATAAGTAAGACTTACGATGATGATCGTAAACAGCACATGCCCGTTCTGGATAATCCTTTTTAGCTAAATTGTCGTAATTCATATTTATACCTGATCCTTCAAAAAAATCTTTCACTATTTTTTTCGAACAGTATTTTTCAACGTTCACTTTTCCAATTTTTGGGGATTCGGGAACTGATAAGGTCTGCATGCATAAGTAAGCTAACGATTCTTGGCTATCAGGGTCTTTATCTTCGCTTAATTTTTTAAAATGTTCTTCAAGCTTGCTATCAAAAACTGAAGCCATCGCTGATAGATTATTTTTTGTAAGCCTTTTTGCAGAACGTGATTGGGTATTGGCTGCTTCTAAACCAATATAGTAGCGAATTAATTCCCCAAGACCTGTGTTTGATGTTAATTCGATTAGCGTTGCTAAATTTTCATCGACCTGACCCATGCTAATCTTGTGATCGATATCTTGATTGATGATTTCACTTAATGCGTCAGGTAACGCTGATGTTGTCCCCTGCGGGATAAGTTCATTTGATAAATCAATGGTTTTTTTAGAAGGATCAGCAGTTTGCATGCGACCTTTTGGTCTGTTTGGATCCACAGGATCCTGCTTGCGATCAACAATTTCTAAAGCTTTTTTAATTTGAAGAAGTGTTTTATCAATTAGATTTTTTTGTGTCGGTTTTTTTGCGATGCCTTGCGGATCTTTTAAAAGGTTTTCTAAATAAGATTCAGCTGCTTTCATGAATTCTCTGGCTGTTCTACGATTTTTACTTTTGGCATCAATTTTTGCAATGGCAAGATCAGGATTACTTTCATTGACCAAAGAATTTTGAATGTTTACTCTATCTTGGGCCTCTGTGTACAACGCCGCTAAAACGGGTCTTACATCAACACTAATATCTGGTGGCACAGGGTAGGCAGCTGATGCGGCCTCGCCACAGGTTTGTGTTTGCCCCCTGACACCTGTTCTTACTGCCCCTTTAGAATACAAGTAAAAATACATTCCACAAGTCGGATTTTCCGTGAATGACCCCGTGAATGGCCCTGACGATGTGCACTTGGTCCCAGAACATGTACTTTTCGGCTCTAAAATCTCTGCTAAATCATTTAATGCATTTCGGGTAGCATTTATTTTACTGTCACTGTCAGCAATAGTTTGAATCGCTGAATTTAAAGTGCCATCTAAGAATTTTTTACTTTTTCTTAATTCATTTTGAGCATCATCACCGCTGGCTTTATCAATAGCACGCCCTATCGTGCTGGCCGGTGATCCCGCATCGATCGCGGTAATCCATTCTAAATAGGATTGCTGATCTTGACCAATAATGCCAACAGCTTCCTGCCAATCATTTTTATTTGATGATTTTTTTTCAACTTGGTTTTTATTAAATTTAATCACGGTTTCAACATCACGGGCCTGGCAATAGGTGTAAGACAACCCTTCAAATGTACAACCGATGGCTTCGCCCATTTGGTTGTTAACAACATTTTTCATTTTTTCAGCTAAACCACGATCGCGAAAATACGAAACCAAATTATCAACCATTGTTCCTGTGGCTAACATTAATGAACCCACCACCCCTGATGCTAGCGTCGATCCAAGACCCAAAAGCTGCGCACCTATTTGTACGGAAACATTTGGATTTTTAGTTAAACACTGATCACTTGTCCGTAATCTTGATAAAAGGGCATTCGAATACTGCTGAAAGTTAGAAATAGTTTCTAAACGTCTTCTATTTTTTTCTTGATTAGGAAATTTTTGTGATTTTGCTATGTTGACCTTGGTCGTCACAAGTTCAGCTTTCAATGCTGTAACGTAGGCTGCATCTGGCGTAGCCAAACTTGATTCTGATTGCACAGCTAATTCTAATTCATTAGCCTGTTGTGATAAATATCCTATATCATTTTCAGCTGTTTTTTCATTTAATAAATTGGGTATATTTAAATTTTGAATATCATTTAAGGCGCCGATGACACCGCTACAAGACTTATCATCATTCCTGATGTTCTCGATGATGGTTTTTAAATCACCTGTTTGTTTATTAGCTAAAGCTGATACGGGGCCTCTTGAACGGCACTGACTACCAAAAGCAAACATCAGATCACTTGTCGGATCATAAGCTTGCGCTGCTGATGTGATTAAACTAAATATAACTAATAATTTCATACTCATTTTACACCGCCCGATGCCGGTAATCTTGAATCTTTCTCAATATCTATTTTTGCTAAAAACTTTTTTGAATCTTCAAACGAACTTAAAGTTGAAGCTCTGACTAAAACTAAATCATTTTTACTATTTAGATGTAGCGTTTCTGCAATAAATTTTCCGTTTTGGGCCACATGCCGACTGCATTCGTAAGTGCGTGCGGTTTTTCTTTTGCAGCCAAAATCTGTTTCTTTTTTGTCGATGCTGCTAGTTTGTTTGCGGCTGTCTTTCCAGTATCTTTCGGCGCTGAATTTATTAGCTAAAATATCGGGGGTGTTATGAACAATTAAAACCTCAGCCGGTCTTGAACTGATTTCTTCATCGACCACGTGGTAAAGTTTAGAATTTAATGACAGCAGTTCAGCTTGGCTTAGAAATTTAAAAGGCATTTTTACTGAAAATGTCCTTGAAACTTGAATTTTATGATTTTCAGTGCCCTGGGCATTAACTACGAAACAGCTGATAAGTAGGACGAATAAAATTTTCATACTATTAGGGTATATAAATATTCATTTGTTGATAAGCCCAGTCCCTTAGCTTCTGGACTTATGTGTGGTGCATGGCTGCGTTTTCTACTTACTTTCTGTCATCAGTTTGGTGGCAAGAACCTAAGTTCCAAGTTTTTTTCAACTGAGAATTTTCATAGCAAGATAAATAGCCTACGTTGCCTTTCATTTGAAAGGTCATATCTACCGATTTTACATCATCACATTGAACTGTGAACTCAATACCTGACTCAGTGATCGTACATTGATTAAATACATCAAATTTACGGTAACAGACTGTTTCTTGATTCTTGTAGTTACCTGAAATGACATCCACTCCGGTCGTTGCGTAGACTGATCCATCTGGCGATAGAACTGTTTTATCAATAGTATTCATGGCTTTAACGTGTGGCCATGTGCTTAAATTCCATGAACTGATTGTTGTTGTATCGTTTTTAACTTCAGTTACTGGGTCACATTTAATATCTATTGCAAAACTTGTTTGAGTAAATCCGATTAAGATTAATGATAAGAAAAGTTTCATTTTATCTCCTTTAGAAATTGATAGAACTAATCACAGCACTAAAACAATATGTTGTATAGAATATTTTTCAATTAATGACAGGAACATTAGCTATACCTTTACTTTTGTAGCTATAAAATGCTAAACACCCCTCATGATCAGTACAAGTAATGTTAGTCTTCGGTTCGGCGGCAAAAAACTATTTGATGAAGTGAACGTTAAATTCACTCCTGGTAACTGTTATGGCCTGATTGGTGCCAACGGCGCTGGAAAAACCACGTTTCTTAAGGTCTTGTCTCGTGAAATCGAACCAAACACCGGTGAAGTTATTATGCCGGCCAAAGCCCGATTATCTGTTCTTAAGCAAGATCATTTCGTTTTTGATGAAAATACAGTTTTAGACACAGTTCTTATGGGGAATGCCCGTCTTTATAAAATCATGAAAGAAAAAGAGGCCTTATATAACAAGCCTGATTTTTCTGATGCTGATGGCGAACGGGCTTCTGAATTAGAAAATGAATTTGGCGAATTAAACGGCTGGGAAGCTGAATCAGAAGCTGGTGTGATGTTAGCTGGCCTTGGCTTTACTGAATCTGATCATCACAAAATGATGAAAGAATTAAACGGCGGAGAAAAAGTTAAAGTTTTATTAGCGCAAGCGCTATTAGGTAACCCCGATATTTTACTTCTAGATGAGCCCACAAATCATTTAGATATTTATGCGATCCAATGGTTAGAAGATTTTTTATTAAATTTTGCGAACACTGTAATTGTGATTTCCCATGATAGACATTTTTTAAATAAAGTGTGTACACATATGGCTGACGTTGATTTCGGAAAAGTGACTACGTACTCGGGTAATTATGATTTTTGGCGCGAAGCCAGTGAATTACGTCAAAGATTACTTTCAGATCAAAATAAAAAAAGTTCTGATAAAGCCGAAGATCTTAAAGCCTTTATTGCCAGGTTTAGTGCCAATGCTTCTAAATCACGCCAAGCCAGTTCAAGACAAAAACAACTTGAAAAATTAGAATTTAATGAATTACCTGTTTCAACTAGAAAAACACCATTTATCGGTTTTGATATGAAACGTGAATTAGGCAATGATGTTTTAGCTGTAAATAATTTAAATTTTTCTTTGGAAAATAAAAATTTGTTAAAAGATATTTCTTTTAGAATAAACAAAGGTGATAAAATTGCTTTTGTCGGCAAAAATGATTTAGCAAAAACTGTGCTATTTGATATTTTATCTGGCCTTACAAAACCCCAATCCGGAAGCTTTCAATGGGGCATTACCACAACTGTTAGTTATTTCCCAAATGATAATTCACAATTTTTTAAAGGTGACGAAGATAGTCTTGTGACTTGGCTGCGCCAATATTCAGAAGATAAAGATGAAACCTTCTTGCGTGGCTATTTAGGTAAAATGTTATTCAGTGGCAGTGATGCTTTAAAAAAACCTAATGTTTTATCCGGTGGTGAAAAAGCCCGGTGTATGTTTTCTAAAATGATGCTTTCAGGAGCTAATGTTTTAATTATCGACGGGCCTACTAATCACTTAGATTTAGAAAGCATTACGGCTGTTAACGAAGGCTTGTCGCGCTTCAAAGGGACATTACTGTTTACGAGTCATGATCATGAATTAATCCAAACGGTGGCTAATAAAATTATTGAAATTGATGAAATCATTCAGTTTAATGATGAGATTTCTTACGAAGATTATTTAAAAAAAGCTAAAAAGCTACATTAGCTTTTTGTCAGCCTTTGCGATTTTTTACTGGTTTAAAACTTTTCAAATAATTACCAATGCCCTCTTGTGATTTTGATATTCTCCATTTTTTTATGCGTCCCTGGTCGGGGTTTAAATTAACTTTCGGAATACCAATACCGACCAGTGCTCCTGCGAATGTCCAAAACACAAAACACAATGCACCAATCACAATTGGATAAATACTAACTGGTGTATCAAACTGGAAACGGCTGATCGAATCTGCATTGGTCATTTGATAACTTAAAAGAATTAAAACTGCTAATAATAAACCAAACATAAAACCCAAAACTGTGCCTTCAAGAATATAGGTTTTGGTTTCTCCGCCCAAAGTATTAAGTTTAAGTGACGTAGATACTGGATTGAGTGAGACTTTTGTGACCATGTAAACTACGGTTGCAACTTCATCGCCAAAGTTACAGCTGATAAATGCAAGCTCACAAAATTTTGACTTAATTTACGGGTAATAAAAGCCCCATAGGGATATTTAATACCCGAACTGAAGTTAAATCATCAGTCCTGCAATTGCGGCAGTCATGTAACATGCCAATGTTCCAGCAATTAATGATTTAAATCCGTACTTAATAATTGTTTTTCTTTGAATTGGCGACATTGTGCCGATACCACCAATTTGTATTGCGATGGATGACAGGTTTGCAAAACCACACAGCGCGTAAGTTGTTAACATCATTGAGCGATCAGACAATGAGGATTTCAATTGTGCCAAATCAACATAAGCCACAAATTCATTAAGAACTATTCTTTTACCTAGAACGCTTCCGACCTTTAAACAATCTTCCCAAGGTATACCCAGCAACCACGCAAACGGTGCATTGATATAACCCATGATTAATTCGAAAGTTATATTTTCTAGTCCAAACAGATTAAAAAACCAAGACAGTAATCCATTAAATAAAGCAATCAGCGCAATAAAAGATAACACCATAGCACCAACATTGACTGCTAATTTTAATCCTTCACTAGCCCCTGTTGCTGCTGCATCAATTACATTTGAAGCTGTTTTTTCAGAATCCAAATCACATTGATTCATGGTTACAGGAATACCGGTTTCAGGAACCATTAGTTTTGAAAACACAATCGATGCCGGTGCCGCCATAAATGATGCGGCCAAAAGGTGACTGGCATCGATTCCAAAGCCAATATAGGCAACTAATACACCGCCAGCAATAGTTGCCATACCACCCGTCATCAGACACATAATTTCTGACGGAGTCATTTTATCAACGTAAGGTTTAATCACTAACGGCGCTTCAGTTTGTCCTAAAAAAATATTAGCTGCAGCGGCTAATGATTCAGCCCCAGATATTTTCATGACTTTCATCATGGCATAGGCCATGCCTTTAACTATTTTTTGCATGATACCTAAGTGATACAAAACTGACATTAATGAACTGATCACAATAATTGTTGGTAGCACCATCGTGAAAAATAAAAAACCCCAACTACCGCTAGGTTTTGCTAGATTACCAAATACAAATTCAGAACCTTCCTGAGTATACACAAGTAGTAAATTAAAAATATCACCTAGCCATTTAAAAAAATGATGACCTGTATCCGTTTTTAAAATCAAAAAAGCAAATATAAATTGTAAAGCAATACCTGTGATCACTGTTCGCCAAGCAATGATCTTGCGATTTTCACTAAGCCCGTAAGCGATGCCAACAAACGTTAACAATCCTAAAAAAGAAATAGCCTGCACTGGTATCATGAACTAAGATTGCAATAGAAAGATATCGAGGTCAAATTATGGATATAGATTATTATAGCAAGTGGATCAGCTTCGGGCTTTTTTCTTTAGCCGCAGTTATTCATATTGGTTATTTCATCGTTGAATCTTTTCTTCTGCAAAATGTTAAAAATTCGCATCTCTTGAAAATTAAACCCAGCGATCATCAAGCCATTAAAGTGTGGGCATTCAACCAGGGTTTTTATAATTTAGCTTTGGCCTTACAAATGATTATAGGCCTTATGTATGTATTAAAAGGCGAGCCAAAAACAGCAGGCTTATTGGTTGGGTTATCGGGTTTAACAATGATCATGGCCGGAGTTGTTTTGTTTTTCTCAGCCCAGCAATTGCGTCGCGGGGCTTTAATGCAAATCATACCCCCGCTACTGGGTTTTTTGTTCTTATCCAGCCACATCCTGTTTTAATTTTAGACACTGCTGAATAATTTACTGACGCAAATTCATCCTAACAAAAGACTAACGTGTAAGTCATAAAAACCATGATATAAGGGCTTCACACAAGGAGTTCTGAGCATGAAAAAATCAAACTTAATCGGTCTATGTTTATTAACTGTTTTAAACTTAACAATGGCATCTACAGCTTCAGCAAATTGTCTTGGTGAAGCACAAATCGTTGCTACGATCACAGGCCGCAGCACAAATAGCTTAACATCTTGCACAGCAAAAATTGATGCAAGTTCAGTGAGAGTTTACAATCAAAATGGCATGTGCCCAATGGATTTAAGTGAAGTGATAAGTCTTGGAATCGAAATGGGTTTAACGAACGGTCACGATTGTGACATCAACGTTGGTGATGAAATCAACGGCGTCATCGTAAAAAGAATTGATGGCAAAATCATTCTTGAATAGTTTTTAGTTAATTTAAAAACTATCAACGACATAGTTGATCACTTGATCTTGGTGTCTAAAATCGCTCTGATTTAGCACCAGGAATAATTGTTGCTAGCATGATGTCTGCTGCAGAAAATCCTGATTTTAAAATGTAGT
>JANOOI010000012.1:0-1541 GCA_031421235.1 Bdellovibrio sp. | reverse complement strand
AACAGTAAGAAAAGTTTGCAACCTCACAGCTTTTTAATTTCAAAGCATTAAAATATTATGAGAACCAATTTATTATCTTAATGAAGTTATTGATTTAATTATGACCATGGTTGTAAGAACATTTTATAGTTAGGCCGGGCTTTTACATTTAAGCGTAAACTTAGTATTAACTTATCCTAGATTATATATTACTAATCATTTGAAAATTGTTTAATAATACATTATGAATTGATCACTAACATAATTCCTACTTTATAAGAAAGGAATGGAAAAAGATATTGCAACAGCTTACTAAATTATTTAGTACGTTTGTTCAATGCCCTATTACAGAATAATTATTTGGACAAAACGCAGGAAGTACCCTTATCAAGGCATAAGGCTTATTGGCAACACAAACATCAACGCTGTTCATCAACTATTCAATCGACAGGCAAATGATAAGTATAGGGAAAATTTGATTGATATTGAGGTACAGATGCTTTCAAAATTATCAACTGCAGTAAAACTTTTTGAACGAAGAGAAATGTTTAAAAAGGAATAATTTTATTTTGCAAACTTCCTTTACACGAGAAAAGGGTTTAACTATAAAATTGCTATGCTATCCTTAACATTTTTTCACTCCAGTTCTTTTTTATGTGAGCGCTCAATCTCTTTGCGGTATCAAGCTTGCTCACTTTGATATACAACAGAAATGCTTTTTCAGTTTTGTGGCCAGTAATCTTCATTAAATCAATGGTAGGGAATCCTTGCAAGTAGTAATTTGTTGCAAACGATCTTCTTGCTGTGTGTGATGAAATAGCTTTCCATAGGGGGATTTCAGGCTTTTCACTTAAACGTCCGCATTCATTCATTTCCGCTTCTTTACAAACATCTTTTATGTAGTCATTAAACTTCTGATTGCTGTAGGACCGTGGCAGTCGGTTAGGATTTTGAGCATACTTTTTAAATATATCTAACACCACTGGGTTACATGGTATAATAACAAGCTCTTTGGTCTTTTTTGTTTTGATCTTTATGAAGTTATCTCCATCCATTTGAATGATGTTTTCCGGTTTAATGTTCGAGAAGTCAGAAAAGCGGAGACCTACCCAGGCACCAAATATGAACAGATCCCGAACTTGTTCTAGTTTCTTATCTGTAAATACAAACTTGTTTAATTTATCCAATTCAAGCTCACTTAAATAAACCTGCTCTGTTTCAACTTCATTAAAAGAAAATTTCTTATGCCTAAACTGCATGTTATTAGTAAAGCCCATATCTACAGCTTCGCCCATGATCACCTTTAAAATAGAAATATCTTTTGATACACTGTTATGAGAAAGTTTCTTTTCTTTCTGCAGGTAGTTAATGTAACTGTAAAAGAAATCTAATGTAATTGTCTCGAAATCAACTTTACTTTTTGTGAATGCTGCGTACTCTCTCATGTGCTTTAACATAGCTGAGTAATTTTGAAGTGTAGACTTCTTTTTCTCTAGTCCGTTTGGCCGTATTTCACCATTAATAAAACGCTCCGAGAATGCAAACAATGCAGGGTTGTTCTC
>JANOOI010000011.1:0-2407 GCA_031421235.1 Bdellovibrio sp. | reverse complement strand
AACTTGATAAAATGTTGAACGATTTTGATGGCTTACGCCAGCACATTCAAGCACGTCTTTAAGATCAGTTTTTTCATATATGACGTTAAATTCGCTTTCCGTATTTTTAATACTCGCTTGGCCGTTGAAATCTCCTGCGAACATAATAGGACAGTCTGGATGATTTTTCTGTAGTTCCAAATAAATTTCGACACAGTTTTTAAGTTCGGCAGCTCGTCGTTCGGTTCCGCTGGGATCGATACGTTCTGGATCGAGTGGTGATTTTAAATGGGTCAGAAGCACAATTAAAAACGGTTTGTTAACATCTTTAGTAAACAAACGTAATTCAGCACAGTCTCTGGAAAATTTATGACTGGTGATTTTTAGTGGGTAATTATTTAATAAGAGCTGTTTTTCGTGGGGATATAAAAAATTAAGATCACGGTTTTTATGGGTAAGCAGGTCAAAATAGAAAGATTGATTTTTTTTGACTAGAAATCCGACGTCAATATGCCTGTCTGAATTACCTTCAATTAGAATCGGTGAATACTGGCTGTTTAAAAACAGGGTATTAAAATTATGAATCGATTCGTGCCCACCGATTTCACAAAGCATAATAATGTCAGCGTTGATGTCTAGTAATGTGCTGGCTAAATGTTGCGCTTTAAATAAAGGCTTATTGTCGTAGACAGATGTGGATAGTTTTTGCCACTGCGGTTCCTCTAGTTTTTGGTAGTCTTTAGGAATGGGATGATCAAACATCAAAAACAGATTTTCTGCATTCAATAGGCAGAATTTTAAATTAAGAGGCTGACTGAGTGACTGGCTAAGTGTTTGATTCATCAGTATTTGATTTTATCAGAGCCCTAGTGCAAAGTGGACGAATATTGTGAGGATTTATGAAAAAAACGACTAAAAACACACCAAAAAATAACACAGCTAAAACAAATTCAAAAACAAACCCGAAATCGAACTTGTCTTTTGGATTAGCGCAGGTCCTAACGCCTTTCATCAATTACCAGACAATCACACGTTTTGATCAGCTTTCGCAGTGTGATGGTATTGTGTACTATTTTGGTTTTAGCCAACAAAAGAATAAAAAGAAAAACCTCGAAGTCATTGTTGAAACTCATGCTTTGGATTTCCAAGAAAATGAAATTAAAAATTCTGATAAAAACACAATTCATTTCATCGGCAAAAATGGTGCTGTTTGGATTATTTTTGAAACAATAAATGACACTGGTTATGCGTATGCGCGTGATCAGTTTGGTTCTCTAGTTGGCCAAATTAAAAATCTAAAATTAAAAAATGTGTCAGTTTATTTTCAAGGCATCGATAAAAGTGCTGAAGAGAAAACAACTATGGGATCAGTCATTGGTCTTGAATTAGCGTCTTATGATTTCTTAAAGATATTTAAAAAATCGATCGATGCTAAATTCGAAACTAAAGCATCTGAAAAACTAAATATACAGATCCAAATGAAAAAAGACCAAATTGATAAAGCTTTACTTCAAGCTGCAACAGTCCAACTGGCAAGACATTTGGTGAATCTTCCACCTAATTTAATTAATCCAGCAGAAATGGAAAAAATTTCTAGACAAATTTATTTTTCAAAAAATACCACTGTCGAAGTTTGGGATGAAAAAAAATGTGAAGCTGAGGGCATGAATCTACTTTTAGCAACGGGCAGCGGATCACCATCAGCTCCACGCATGATCCGGTTTAAATACAGACCAACGGCTACGAAAAACAAAAAACTAAAAAAGCCAATCGCTTTTGTTGGCAAAGGAATCACATTTGATACAGGCGGGTTAGATATTAAACCTTCATCAGGAATGCGATTGATGAAAAAAGACATGGGCGGCGCCGCCAGTGTTGTGGCTTTAGCGTACTGGGCTGATCAATCAAAATACAGCCGCGCATGTGATTTTTATTTAGCTTTAGCTGAAAACTCTGTTGATGGTTTTTCAATGCGTCCAAGTGATATTTATCAATCACGAGCAGGTCACATTGTTGAAATTGATAACACTGATGCTGAAGGACGACTTGTTCTAGCTGATGTGATGGATGTAGCAGCGACACAAACTGGAAACGACGAACCAGAATATTTAATTGATATCGCTACGCTAACAGGTGCAATCAAAGTTGCACTAGGAACTGACGTTGCAGGATTTTTCACCAACGATCCTAAATTAGCTTCAACGATACATGAAGCAGGCAATAACACCGGTGAAAGAAACTGGCAGATGCCACTTGTTAGAAAATATTTTTCAAGTCTAAGTTCTAATTTTGCAGATTTTAAAAATTCCGGGGAAAGTTTCGGCGGGGCTATCACAGCTGCTTTATTTTTAGAAAAATTCACAGCTGGAAAAAAATGGGCGCACTTAGACGTTTATTGTTGGATAGATAAGGCAACAGGTTCTTTATC
>JANOOI010000010.1:0-2209 GCA_031421235.1 Bdellovibrio sp. | reverse complement strand
AGCATGCTTTACGGAAATGAGTCTATTTCACATTACACTCCCGGGAATATATCAATTTGGATGTCCATGGCTTTCCAGGCCGGTGTGATTAACATTGGCGCATTTATGGCGTGTCACCGATTTGTGTCTCATGTAACTGGCTTCGCGACTTTTTTTGGCTATGAAATCAATCAACCTGACAACAGCCACGCATTTGGAATGTTGGTTGTGCCCTTGTTTTTTCTTTTCGGATGCATGCTGAGTGGTCTGCTTGTCGATCTTCGCCTCAAACTCCATAAGCGTCCTAAATATTACCTCACTTTTGGAGTTATTTTTTTTCTGAATAGCCTGGTTTTAGTTCTGGGAGTCTTAGGAAGTTTCGGACAGTTTGGCGAACCGCTTAACCTACTCCATAACTATTTTTTGTTAGTCTTATTATGTCTGATCTGTGGGATCCAAAACGGCACGATGACCACAGTTTCAAAATCGGTTATTCGAACCACTCATCTTACAGGAATTACAACAGATCTTGGGATTGGAATAATCCGTTTTTTAAATCAAAAAAAACTAGAAAGTGAATACGGCAGCGAGGTTAATGCGAACCTTATGCGTTTAGGAATAATCTCCTTCTTTGTCCTTGGTTCGGTTTGCGGTGGATACGCATTTGCCAAACTGGGATATGCCGGGTTCGTCGTGCCTGTCGTAACGTCAGGCCTCTTGTTCATTTCTATGTGTTATTTCCAGATCTACAAAAAAACTTCCTCATGAACCAGCAGGGATTGGAATCTTTCCCCTGAATGGTCATGGATTTTCGGGAAGCCCCTAAAAAAATAAAATAATAATGAATGTTGTTTTTGATCCGGTACTTTTGGAACCTTGAGAGGTTCTACACAGGAGTATTTGGCGTTCCCAACGAGATTTGAACTCGTGTATCCTCCGTGAAAGGGAGGTGTCCTAGGCCGCTAGACGATGGGAACACTCTTGATTGGCAAAAAGACAAGAATGGTGACCCGCGATGGATTTGAACCATCGACCCCTTCATTAAAAGTGAAGTGCTCTACCAGCTGAGCTAGCGGATCATTGTTTGAGAAAACAATTTGTAATAAACTAGTGATTCAGTCAAACTTTTTCTAATAAATAAATCTATGCTCAATCTTTATACAAGGGTTTTACCCACAAAGTTTGTTCTCTGTCAGGGCCCACTGATATGACATCAATCGGACAGCTTATTTGTTGTTGCACGTAATTGATATAATTCATGGCTTTCAAAGGCATATCTTTCATATTTTTTACGCCTGTTAAATCTGTTTTCCATCCCGGTAAAAATTCAATAATGGGCTCAAGCTGCGCAACTAATTCAGTCGATGTTGGAAATTCAGTTATAGTTTCACCATTGAGTTTATAGGCCGTGCAAACGCCAACCTGATCTAAGCACGACAAGATATCTAATTTCATCATAGCAAGGCTATTAATGCCGTTTAAACGAATCGCATATTTAAGTGCCACAAGATCCAACCAACCACACCTTCGTGGTCTGCCCGTTGTTGAACCGAACTCGTGTCCTTCTTTCTGAATTTGTGCACCGACAGTATCTTTAAGTTCTGTCGGAAACGGACCACTGCCAACGCGTGTGCAGTAAGCTTTAAAAACACCCACAATTTTTGATAGATGATGCGGCCCTAAACCAGCGCTGATTGATCCCGAACCCGCTAGTGTTGATGAACTTGTTACAAACGGATACGTCCCGTGATGAATATCTAACAGTGTGCCTTGGGCACCTTCAAAAACTAATTTTTTATTTTGCTTAATTTTTTGGGAGATAAAAAGACTGACATCATTTAAACGGTAAGGTCTTAAAACTTCAATCGCTGGTTGAATTTGCTCATAGATGTCTTTGGCATTTAATTCCGGAGCATCATAAAGATTTTTAAGTAGAACATTTTTTTCTTTAATACCGAATTCAATTTTTTCTAATAAATTTTTTGAATCAAAAAGTTCACTCATGATTAAAGCCCTGCGTGAAGCGCGATCTTCGTAAGCTGGGCCAATGCCTTTACCTGTGGTTCCGATTTTACTATCAGATAAGGCTTTTTCACGGGCTTGATCTAGGGCTTTGTGATACGGAAGTAAAACCGTCGCTGTGTCAGAAATTAATAATTGCTGTGATGTAAGATCTAGGCCCGTGGCTTTTAATTTTCTGATTTCTTCAGCTAAACCTATAATGTCAATC
>JANOOI010000009.1:0-2575 GCA_031421235.1 Bdellovibrio sp. | reverse complement strand
GCCAGAATCCACAAAAGCCTTAGCAGCTTCTTTGATGGCATCTAAATTTTTTGCATCTTTTGGGTAAGCTTTTACATATTCATTTGTTAGATCAGCACCAACAATATTAAATTTATTAGCGTAGGCTAGTGAAATGGCTTTCCATAAAGATTCTTGAGCCATTTTTGAGTCTTTATTTTTCTTTGAAAAATCTTTAAGAATGTCAATTTGTTCTAGCACAGCTTTGCCTTCAGCATCAGTTTGCATTTGCGCAAATTGGGCTTCAAGATTGATTTGTTTGATTTGCATTAAACGAGAATCACTTGTTCCGTTTGATTGCATGGCTTTGTCGGTTGCAGTGACAATCGATTTAAAGTCTTTTTTGATGTTATAAATATCTAAAATGATATCTTCTGCCTTATTTTTGAAATCTTTTTTTGCTAACTTATCTGTTGTGAACGGCATTAAAATTTCGAGTGATTTATCGTATTGTTGTTGTTTGTAAGCGATATAACCTAATTTAAATTGTAGACTTGAATAGTGTTCGCCATTTTTAAATTCAGTCACATAACGGGTAGCTAGTTCTTTTTGACGCGCAACTAATAAATCAGCATCACCGGACTGCAGTTTTGTATTTTCAAGTTGTTTTTCGACGCTGTATAAAGCGCCGTATAAAGCATCATGTTGTTTAGTTTTGTCTAATGTCTTAACTTCAGAAACAACGAGATAGTTTTTTTCAGCTAATTCATATTTGCCAGTTTGAAACAATAATTCACTGTAGGCGTAGCGTGATGTGTAATCAGGTTTGGCAGGATCTTCATAACTTAATAAAATTTCAAAAGCTTGTTCAGTTAATTTAGAGAACTCAACGTGCTTTTTATTTTTCAGCCAAATATCCCACCACTTTTTAGAAATTTCTAACGTCACTTTTTTAAAGTCAGTTTGACATTCAGTTGAACTGAATTGTTGGCAAAATAGCCCCAAGTTTTTTAAATAAGTAATAACTTGAGGTCTATTTTTTAAAGTTTCTTCAGCATCGATAAGGCGAACATATATTTTTGGTGAATGCGTGCTGGTTGAATAATCTTCGATGTATTCTTTGGCAAAAACACTGATTTCTTTGTAACGCGAATGACTTTCATATAAATTAGCTAGATTGATAATCACTTCACCTAGTTCATCAGGAGTCGTAATTTTTTTGAAAAAAGAATATACCTGATCTGAAGGCATAGTTTCACCGACAAATAAAGTTAAATCTCTGATTGCTTCTTTTCTTAAATTGTACTTTTTTTGATCCTGGGTGTCTGCAGGATTAATTTTAACGACCGTTAAAAGTTGTTGAACACCTTCGTCGGTTCTCTTTAAATTATAAAACGACCACGCTGATTTATATAGACCATACGGGTAGGCTTTCGATTTAGGGAACTTTTCAACGGCTTTAAATTTTTCTAAAGCCAATTCAAATTTTTGTTGGTTATAATACAGTTCACCTACTTCAAGGTATGCATCAGATATCAAGATAGATTTAGGGTGATTTTGAATTAGTTTTAAATATAAATTTTGAGCTTTTGATATTTTAGTAATCTGTGAATTTGCCAAGGCATTGTTAAACAATACCGCATCCATTTTTGAATACTTCGGGAAACGATTCTCAAGTAGATCATAAATAGTGATGGATTCTTTTAAGTACTGGCGGGCTTGCTGGCTTGGTAAACCTAAGTTAAATAATTTCTTTTGGGCTTCTAAATTTAAATCGAAAAATCGACCCGATTTGGCCCGACGCATGTAAAGCTCAGCAAGTCGGTAGTAAAGGTCAGATTCATCGACTGCGCCTTTTTTCTTAGCTATAATCTTTTTAAGTGATTCGATGGCTTTTAATTCAGATTTTGAAATTAAAACTTCTGATGTAAATGCTGTTTTTTGATTAACATCTTCGTTAGCAGAATTCAGTTTAACTTCTGGCAACAAACCTTTAGTATTTTCTTGAGCAGACCAGCCAGTTAATGAACATAATGATATCAATGTTGCTAGAATTGCTTTAGAAAATTTCATAATCACTCACTTACTGTTGTTATCAGTTTTAAATTTGGAAAACCAGCCATAGACGCTGTGTACATAATTTTACGTAGCGTCGCATAAGGTAAATTTTGGTCGGCTTGCAATAAAATTTTGCCAGTTTTTGCTAGTTTTTCATTGGACTTATTAACTTTCATTAATTCATCAAACAAAGGCTTAATAAATTGGTTGTCGTTGGGATCGATTGCATTCTGTGCAACCTGATTATTAGTAATATCAGCTACTGTTAGCTGGTCAACTTTGATTTCTGTCGGTGAAGCTGAAATTTTAACTCCATCCACAGGATTCTTTTCAGATTGAGAGGAGGGCAGTCTTAAACCTGCTACTGCATCAATTTGAACTTCAGCTGATGCAAAAGTTTGCAATAAGAACACGAGTAAAATCGTGAACATATCTGTCATCGATGTGATATTTAAAGTAAATGTTTGATTTCTTTTTATTGGAACTTCAAAACGACGCTTCCTCATATAGATCACCCATCCAATGTGTTGCTAAAAACGATTTCAGGAAACATATAATC
>JANOOI010000008.1:0-14661 GCA_031421235.1 Bdellovibrio sp. | reverse complement strand
ATTAATACGTGATCCACTCGCTAACTGAGCAGATGAACTTAGCATCATTCTTTGGCTATTTGCTAAATTACGTTGTGTATTGATTGCTGCTACATTTGTTGATATTCTTAATCCCATTTTAAACTCCGTTTATAATTTTTTAATTTTTAGTTTTCATATAATTGACCTTCCGTGAAATTTTTTATGGATTGCATCCAAGCAGTCCGTTTTTTGCATCTTTGTCACAACGACATTAATGCGATAAATTTAATCGTCCTTAAATTTTTAGTTCTTCCTTAACTCATCCGTGAATCCTCCTTTCAAAAGATTGAGAGCATCACAGATATTTTTGTGATTGCTCATAGAGACATCCTGCCTCATGGTTTTGTTGTTACGTTATTTTTCGGTACAGCTGTGGGTTTCTTGACAGGACACAAGAATAGTTTTTCACAAATAAATATTTTTTGTTGAGTTGTTTTCCCTCTGAAAGTATTGATTTCACAACTTCAGTCTTAGGACTTGACTGGCTATCGTTCTAGTCTACGTGATGTTAGTCTGCCCTGGTTTTTTCAAGATCAGTATTTTGTCTGGTCAAGTCAGAGTCAAAATTTGAGAGAAATTATTCGAATGAAAACAGAAAAATAAATTAATCTATTTCTAAGAACCGGCAAAGTGCAACTTTGCCAGATATTGAATATGATTTTTCAATATTTCTTTTAAGATGGGGTTCCGTCTTAAAACCCAATGTACAGCTTTCATCATTACTTTTGAAATGCGAACAGTCTTCACAACAAATAGGTAAGTTGTATTTAAGGTAGTCTGAGGCCTTGATCGGGTCTTTTTTGATGGTCGGTCGTATTCTAGCTGGTGTTTTGGCCATGTTTATTTGTAAAGCCGATCATTGACATTTTCAAGGTATGACTCATGTTTAATACTAGAGGTTTATATGGCTAGTGATTTTAACCGTGATATTCAAAAAATGACCCGAAAAAGCCAAGAAGCCATGCAGGCTGCGGCTAAACTTGCGGAACAGCACAAGAATTCATCGGTTGAGCCAGAACATCTATTAGTTGAACTGATCGAACAGCATGAAGGTGTTGTGCCAAGGGTTTTGCAACAGTCGGGTCTGCAGCAGGCAACTTTACTGGCAGATCTTCGTAAGCTCATCTCAGCGCTTCCTCAGCTTTCAACTGCACAAAGTAATATTTATGCAAGCGCTAGACTGCAAAAATTATTTAGCCTAGCCAATAACGTTGCAGTTGCAATGCAAGACGAACTGATTTCCACAGAACATTTTCTTTTAGGCCTTTTTAAATCAGATGATGTATCAATTAAAAAGTGGTTACAGGAAAATAAAATTCAGCAAAAAAATATAGAAGCCACAATACAAAAAATACGAGGCCACCAAAAAGTGACAAACGATAATCCAGAAAACCAGTATGAAGTATTAAATAAATACGCTAAAGATTTAACAGCATTGGCTGCTGAAGGTAAACTTGATCCTGTCATTGGTCGTGATGAAGAAATCAGGCGTGTGATTCAGGTGCTTTCACGTCGAACAAAAAATAATCCAGTTCTTATTGGTGAGCCGGGTGTTGGTAAAACTGCCATTGCAGAAGGCTTAGCCATTCGTATTATCAAGCGCGATGTCCCAGACAATATATTAGGTAAAAAATTAATGTCATTAGATATGGGATCTTTAATCGCAGGGGCCAAGTACCGCGGAGAATTCGAAGACCGCTTAAAAGCCGTTATTAAAGAAGTGACATCAAGTGCAGGCGAAATCATTTTATTTATCGATGAATTACATACATTGGTCGGCGCAGGCAAAGGCGAAGGTGCTATGGATGCAGGGCAATTATTAAAGCCGGCATTGTCGCGTGGCGAACTTCGTTGCATAGGTGCTACGACATTAGATGAATACAAACAGTATGTTGAAAAGGATGCAGCATTAGAAAGACGTTTTCAAACAGTGATCGTTGATGAACCCTCAATTGATGAAACCATTACGATCTTACGTGGATTAAAAGAAAAATATGAAGTTCATCACGGTGTGCAAATTACTGACGGTGCTTTAGTAGCTGCCGCAAAATTATCACACCGTTATATCACGAATCGTTTTTTGCCAGACAAAGCCATTGATTTAATTGATGAAGCTGCTAGTAAACTAGGTATTGAAAATCGCAGTGTGCCTGAAGAAGTCGATGAGATCGAAAGAAAAATTTTAAGTCATAAAATTGAAATCGAAGCTTTGAAAAAAGAAACTGACAAGCAATCCCTAGAAAGAAAAGAAAAAATCAGTACTGAATTAGCTGAAATGACAGTTAAAGCCCAAGCCATTCGTGAAAAATGGAATTTCGAACGCGGCCAAATTGATCAGATTAAAAAAATAAAATCAGAGATTGAACAGCTTAAAAATGATATTTCAATTGCGGAACGCGAAGCTCAGTATGAAAAAGCAGCAAAATTAAAATATGGGCAACTGCCAGAGCAAGAAAATAAATTAAAAAACTTAGAAGATCTTTTTAAAAATAAATCAGGATCAATTTTAAAAGAAAAAGTCGATGCTGAAGATATTGCCTATATCGTTTCTAAATGGACACACATTCCTGTCAGTAAAATGCTTGAAAGTGAATCGCAGAAATTACTCCACATGGAAAAATCACTTCAGCAAAAAGTGATCGGTCAAAATAAAGCTTTAGAAGTCATATCTGATGCAATTCGTAGATCGCGGGCTGAAATTGGTGATCCGAATCGTCCAATCGGGGCATTTATTTTTGTGGGCCCAACTGGTGTTGGTAAAACAGAAACAGTAAAAGCCTTGGCTGATTTTTTATTTGATGATCCACAGGCTGTTGTCAGAATCGATATGTCTGAATATATGGAAAAACATTCTGTCGCAAGACTTATTGGGGCACCGCCGGGATATGTGGGTTATGAAGAAGGCGGTCAACTGACTGAGGTCGTCAGACGAAAACCATATTCAGTCATTTTAATGGATGAAATTGAAAAAGCCCATCCTGATGTATTTAATATTTTATTACAATTATTAGATGAGGGTCGTTTAACAGACGGGCAAGGTCGCACAGTTGATTTTAAAAATTGTGTGATAGTTATGACATCTAATTTAGGAACATCGATTCAAGCTAAAAGTGCAAATTCAATTCAAGATGCACTAAAAGCATTTTTCAGACCTGAATTTTTAAATCGTATTGATGATGTCGTTGAATTTAATTCGCTTGATCAATCGAACATTTGCGAAATTGTTAAAATTCAACTGCAACAAGTTGTAGTTAGACTTCAGCAAAAAAATATTCAAATTCATTTTGCTGACAGTCTTATAAACTGGTTGGGTGAAAAAGGATTCGATCCGGTGTTCGGTGCAAGACCTTTAAAGCGTCTTATCCAGACGGAAGTCTTAAATCCTTTAGCTAAAAAAATGATTGCTGGTGAAATAAAATCTGATTCTGTGGTAAAATTAAATTATCAGAATAATCAAATCACTTTTGATAGCTAAGGACACACCATGCATAAACTAACAGTTTTACTTTTAATCAGTTTTATTGCCTTATCAGCGCAGGCTCAAAGAAAAGTTTCATTGATTACCGGTGACATCGGTGGATCAACTGGTACTAACAACGGGACTACTTATCAAGAAGTTCACCTAGGGGTGAATTTAAATTTCACAGACTGGCTAACCTGGAGAAATTCAGGATTTCAGCGCACAGGCAGTAAAATTAAAGAAGTAACTGGTTTAGATTCATCATTACGCTTAGTTGCAAGAACGCAATTTCAAGGTGGTGGCGGAGCTAATTTCTTTCTTGGCCCGGGTTATCGTTGGACAAGTATTTCAGAATACAATGCAGCCACTGCTGAGGCTGGCTTAGGCTTTAATTACGGTGGTTTTGGTATGAGCGCCGGTGCAAAATATCTTAAGTATGATAAACCACGGTTGAATTCAGACGGCGTAGCCTTGAAAGACGAAGATGTGAATTATTTCGTCAGTTTATCAGGCAATACCAGCTTCGGTAAATAAGTTAGAAACTAACTTCAAAAGTCCTGTAAAAAAACTATTCACTTTTTCAAACTTATTTCAAAATTAGCTGGATAGTTTTTAAATTTAGTAAAAAAACCTTAAGACCAGACCAACGTCTACCGAACTAGATGTGTGTCTAGGTATTCTTGTAGTTGCCGAACTAGACCTTTTAAGGAGACTTATATGTCACGGTTTGGCAAAAAACAGATTTTGAAAACGGTATCATGTGTTTTATTAGCTGGTTTATTAATGGGTAATGAAAAATGTGAACAACAAGCAGATACAGGCCGCAGACTTAAAAAGAATGTGAAAATTATCGGCATTGAAGCTTCTAACTTTATGGATACTCCATTTTTCAGTTTTTCTGAAGTGGCGCAAAGCCAATTATCAGGTGTCTTGTTTGAATCGAACCACTTCTACCAGAGAAATGTTTATCCTCTTGCGGATAATGTGACTCCAATGCCTGGTGTAGGTATGCAAAAAGTTTCTTCTCAAGACCGACAATTAGTTCGTCAAATGAAAACATGGTTTCCATCTGCGAAATCACAAGATGTTTTATTTACAAAAGAATCTTGGTGTTTGGTTTCTAGACCGCAACATTTAATTCACGGAAAAATTAATGCATTAGAAGCGCATTCGGGCGGAGGAATTTCATTCGGTTTTAATCAAACAACTGTCGTGCCAATTCCGATTTCTGGAAATTTAAAACTAGATAAAATGCGCATGGATTTAAGCTTTGCATCCTACAGTCCGTGGACGATGGCGCAACAGCAAGCCGTGAACATTGAAGAATTTAAAAATGACTACAGCGGTGGCGTAGGTATTCCGTTAGGGCCTGTTAACATTGGTTTAAATTTTTATCGCGTAACTGGTATGGCCGAATTAACTTTAAAAGCTCTTAAAAAATCCGTTCAAAAGTTAGCAGCTGCGCTTTTAGATACAGGTCGACAAGAATGGCAAACTCGTATTGTTGCCAACTACGACACTCAGGTTGTTCTTTTAGGCGGCGCTGAACTTGGTTTAAAAGCTGGTGATCAAATTAAAGTTGAAAACGAAGTTCACGACTGGATGGGCGAGGCCTGCGGTGAATCTAGTATACTTGTCGGTTCTGTTTCTGTAACCAGAGATCCTTGGATTGTCGAAGTGGTTGAAGCTGGAGATATGTATTCAGTCGCAAAGGTACTTAATCCCAAAGAAGACGAAACTATGGAAATTGGTGCTCTAGCCCGTGTTCACAAGCTTTATGTACAACCGGCGCCTGTGAAAAAGAAAAAATAAGGTGACTGTCGTTTAGAAACGACAGGATGACTATTGTAATCTAATTTTGAAACAACTTTTTCAAGCAAATAGTGCTTAAAACAATCTGAAACAATTAGATCCACAAGATTTAGTCTTATGCAGTTTTTATTAAATACAAAGCTACAAAAATTCAGCCTGTGTTAAACTGGGTATGTAACTTCAAAATGGGGGAATAGTTATGAAGCTAGCTATTTTATTTTCACAATTTGTCCTGTCTTTTTCTTTAACAGCTTTTGCTGCAAATACAAATTACACAACGACTGTTGTTCAATCAACCTACGCTATCGGTGCAAATTACGTTCGAGTGCCCTCAGCAGCAATCGTATCAACTGCAGATCGTTCAATTAAAGTTGGTGGGATCAGAGCGACTGTTGGTAAATTAATTTATATTGATCAGGCTTATTCGGGAGCTAGCGGTGTTTCTGATGGTAGCTTAACAAGGCCTTTTAAAACAATTCAGGCCGGTGTTGCAGCTATTCAAAATGCAGCTGAAAATACTTTGATCATCAGTGAAGGAACTTACCGCGAATACTTCATGCTGAAAGGAAAAACTCCGAGCCGTTTATTCATTCAAGCCAAACAATCCCACACTGTCTTTATCAAAGGTTCAGACCTAAAAAATTCGGGTTGGCTTAGTTATGGGAACGGACTTTTTTATTTAAACTATTCTGGACCGCAAGCCCAAATGGCATTTATAAACAGACGCATGCTTCAGCAAGTTAACGGGACAATCGCAGCGCCAACGATGCCATCTTGGGGTTGGCCAGGACGTATTTTAACTGGAACTGACCCAACAAGAGTTCCTGCAGATAGTTTTTGGCATGATACTGTAAATCAAAAAATTTGGGTCCGAACGCCAGGAGGAATAAGTCCTAACGGGCAACTGATGGAAATAGCTACAAGAGAAAGATGGATGGACTCAGAAGGAGTATCTAACTTATTAATTCAGGATTTAAATTTTGAACATTCAAATACAATGACTTTTAGAGATCAAGGGCAGGGTGCACTTCACATTTATAACAATAGCAATGTGACGATTGATAATATTTCAGCAGCTTTTGGTGACGGATCATGCGTTTCGATAGGACCAACGACTCAAAAAAATATTAAAATTATTAATTCAAACATTTCTTACTGTGGTCAAACCGGTATTTCCGGTGTTAGTGACGGTGCTTTTATTCAGAATAATAAAATTAAAGGCAACAATATACGTGCGTTCAGCGAGTTATGGCATGCAGGCGGTTTAAAAGTGGTTTCCGGATTTGTAAATTCAACAGTTGATAACAACGAAATTTCTTACAACTACGGTCCTGGTTACTGGTGTGATTTTTGTAGAGTAGGATATAATAAAGTGACAAATAATTTATTTTTACACAATAAGGGTCAGGGAATCCATCTTGAGGTTTCAACCCGACACACAATCACGGGAAATTATTTTTTCGGTAACAGCATCGGAGTTTACATTCGCGCTGGGTCTTACAATACTGTTCAAAACAATGTCATTATGATGAGCCCTAGCTTTTCTATTGATATTTTTGACGATTCACGAGCCGTTAACGTGCCAGGTGGCTGCACATGCTATAATATTTTATCAAGTAATAAAATTGTCATTGGTCAGTTACGTATGCAAAAACCAGCGAGTAACACATCAAACACGAATTACTACATCAGCAGCAACGCGAATGTCGTTGAAAACTCTAAAACACTGCCAGCGTGGACTTCATTTAGCGGAGGAGACGATGCAGCCAGCAAATCTTATAATTTTAAAGATCCCAAAAGCTTCACGGTAGACGCTAAAACATTAGCTGATCGGCTAACAAATAAAATTTACACCTCTAAAGCCCAGATGGATCAGTATTATTCCTTAATGGCGCTTTAGCCGCTACGCGACATAAATGTGAAATATAAGGGAGCCCAAGACAGCTCCTTTATTTTTTGTTAAACCAAGTCACTATGTTTTCAGGGATCGTCGAAGCGCAATCAAAAATCATCAAAACAGAAGAGCTTAACCAAGCAGTGCGCATCCAAATTGAACGACCTGTTCATTTTGATGATCTTAAAATTGGCGACAGCATTTGTACCAATGGTGTTTGTTTAACAATTGAAACATTTGATGAAAAAATGATTCAGTTTTGTTTAGCTGCTGAAACTTTAAAAGTGATTGGTGATCATTTTTCACTTTGGAAAAAATATAAATTAAATCTTGAACGATCTCTTCGTTTTGGTGATCGGGTGCATGGTCATTTAGTCACAGGCCATGTGGATGCCACTGCTGAAATTAAAAAAACATTTCAGCAAGGTGATAATTGGTTTTTAGAAATCCGAGTTCCTCAGTCATTGCAAAATTATTTTTGGCAAAAAGGATCAGCGTGCATTAATGGCGTAAGCTTAACTGTGAACGCTGTTTCATCTGACGGTGTGATTTCACTTTGTTTAATTCCTGAAACAGTTAAAGCGACTAATTTAACTCAATACCAGCCCCATGAATTTATTTCCTTAGAATGTGATTATCTAGCCAGATATATTGCCAACCAACATGAAAAGGCTACACCACTATGAATACAACCAGTGAAATATTAGCAGATTTCAAACAGGGTCGCTTTGTAATCCTTGTTGATGACGAAGACCGTGAAAATGAAGGTGATCTTGTAATTGCTGCTGACTTTATTACACCTGAAGCAGTTAATTTTATGGCTAAAGAAGCCCGCGGATTAATTTGTTTATCGCTAACAGCACAGCAAATCGAAAAATTAAAAATTCCCATGATGCGATCTGAATTTCACAAATCAGGTTCTACTGAAACAGCATTCACCATGAGCATCGAAGCTAGTCAGGGTGTCAGCACAGGTATTTCAGCCCATGACCGAGCTCATACAATTAAAGTGGCTGCGAGCCCATCCGCAAAACCAACTGATGTGATTTGCCCAGGGCATATTTTCCCGTTAAAAGCTAACGGTGCAGGAGTTTTGGGCCGGGCCGGTCATACTGAAGCTAGTATTGATTTAGCGGTTTTGTGCGGGCTAAATCCAGCCAGTGTCATTTGTGAGGTCATTAATGATGATGGCACGATGTCCAGATTGGATGATCTGAAAAAGTTTTCACAAAAATACAATATCAAAATCGGAACTATTGCTGATTTAATTGATTACAGGAAAAAAAATGAAAAATAAAAAAACATCTTCTTCTAAAAAGACAAAAGCAAAATCTTCGATCAAAAAAACAAAAACTCATAAAATCAAAATTGGCGTTGTGACTTCACGATTCAATGAAGAAATCACAGCACCACTTGAAAACGGCACATTGGATTTCTTGGAATCATGTCCAGTCGAAATATTTTCTGTGCGTGTTCCTGGTGCTGTTGAGATTCCTTTAGCTGCACAGGCTTTATTTGAATATCAAAATGTTGATGCTGTTATCGTTTTAGGGGCTGTCATTCGCGGTGAAACCACGCATTACGAAGAGGTCTGTCGATCTGTTGAAAGAAATTGTTCTAGACTGATGCTGGATTATAAAAAACCAGTGGCCTTCGGAGTTCTAACAACAGAAAACGAAGAACAAGCTAAAGACCGCGTAGGCGGACGTCATGGTCATAAGGGAATTGAAGCAGCGCGCGCTGCTTTAGAGATGGTTGGACTTCTTGAAGAAATAAAGAAAAAATAAGGACATGCCAAGCCACAAACAGAAAAGTGTGAACGAACTAGAGCAAAAAAAAAGAAGACGTGAGGTCTTCTATATTTTTACGCTGTCGGTTCTATTAGCTTTTCTAGTCGGTGTTGAAGTTTATGTTTTTCGTTCAGGCCAAACTTTACCAAGTCCTTATGTGATTTATTTTATTGGGCTAGTGAATTTCAATTTAGTTCTTGTTCTGTTCTTACTTTTTTTAATATTTAGAAATATTGTTAAAGTTTTTATTGAACGACGGGGTAAAATATTTGGATCCTCACTAAAGTCAAAACTGATTATCGCTTTTGCAACATTTTCTGTAATTCCCACATCACTGGTTTTGATTCTGTCAGTATTTTATCTAAACAGCAGTTTTGATAAGTGGTTTTCGCAGCGAATGATAGGCATTCTAAAAAATGCCTCTGAAGTCATTGATTCATTTATCGCCAATGAAAAAATGAAAGGTTACGACTACGCGCAAGTTATTGCTGAGGCCGTTCAAAAAACAGCTCAGCAAAAAAATAAAAATTCTTTAAAAAATATTGAAGATCAGCTTAAAAAAATCAGGTCTAATTATAAATTAGATGTTGTTGAATATTATCCTGATCTTTTATCAGAACGTGTGATCGCGCAAGATTCAGCAGCTATTTCATTTTTAGTGCCCAGGGCCCATTTTGATTTTCTACAAAAAGGTTTTCTTCATCAAAGCCAATCAAGCTATGTGCAAATATTTTCCAATGCTCATTTATTAAGACTAATGGTTCCAATGAAGCAAGCCAGCGGTGGTGAGGGCTCAGTCAACGGTGTTATCATCGTATCTAAAGTTTTAAATCTAGCGCCAGGTGCTAAATTTGATGATATTGTTGGGGCTTACCAGGAATTCCAAACGAATAGTTTGATCGAAAATCCTTTAAAGTCGATGTACTTTATTATGCAGATTGTGATGTCTTTGGTCATTTTATTTGCTGCTGTTTGGTTCGGATTTTATTTAGCAAAACAATTATCAGTTCCTTTGGTGCAATTAGGTCGAGCCACAAAGCGGGTGGCTGGTGGGGATTATTCGCCACTTGAAATTGAATCAGGCAGCCAAGAGATCAACAGTTTGATTCAAAACTTTAATCAAATGACTTCGAATTTATCAGCATCGGAATTAGAACTTCAAGAAACTCTGAAAAATTTAAATCAGTACACTCACTATGTAGAAATTGTTTTGGCCAATGTGAGCGCAGGTGTTTTATCGGTGGATATGTCAGGAACGATTACGACAATGAACCGAAGAGCTGGCGAATTATTAAACGTGCAGCCAGTTCATTGCGTCAGTAAACCCATCAAGCAATGTTTAACTTTAGAAAATTACAAATTATTTTCCCAGTTTGTTAAAACTATGCACGAAAATAATTTAACAAGCTTACAAAAAGAAATAAGAATCGAAATCGATCAACAACCTATTCCGCTATCAGTTCATGTTTCGATTTTGAAAGATGATGACCAAAAAGAAATCGGTCGCATCATGGTGTTTGATGACATGACACCGATTGTGAATGCTCAACGGGCAGCTGCATGGTCAGAAGTCGCCCGTCGTATTGCTCATGAAATTAAAAATCCTTTAACACCGATTCGTTTGGCTGCTGAAAGAATTTCTAGAAAATATGGAGAACAAATACAAGATCAAGCCTTCAAGGATTCCATCCAAATGATCGTGTCGCAAGTTGATGATATGCGAAACTTAGTAAATGAATTCAGTCAGTTCGCGCGCATGCCCCAGCTGAAACCTGTGCAAGGGAAACTGAACGAGGTTTTAAAATCGATTGTCGATGTGTACGTTCAAAATCACCCTGAAATAAAATTTGATCTTAACTTTGATCAGACATTTCCTGAATTTAAGTTTGATTCATCTCAGTTGAAACGTGTTTTTGTAAATTTGATTGAAAATGCAATTCAGGCCATTCACGGCCAGGCCGAGCAGGCTATTATTGTGACTTCTGAATTTAGCTCTCAGCATAAAATTGCACGAATTTCAATCACAGATAACGGTCCTGGTATTCCGATCCGAGACCGTGTCAGAGTTTTTGAGCCTTATTTTTCGACGAAAGAAAAAGGCACAGGGCTTGGTTTAGCAATAGTAAAAAGTATTATCGAAGACCACGGTGGCGTTATTCGTGCTTTAGCTGCTGACACGCCAACTCATACTGGTGCGAAATCTGTTCCTTTTTCAACAGGCACAAAAATGTATATTGAAATTCCAATGAGCATAGCTTAAGGCACGCCTGTTTTTGGCGTGATATTTACTGCTAATTAATCATGATTTTCCTAAAATAATTTGTTAGCCTGTCGTTGTATTAATATCTGTGTTTCAGTGTCTATGTTTCAAGAGCGGAGTTTCAATCATGAATTCAACAAGTTTGCATAATGTGAAGTTAAAAACACGTATTCTAATTATCGATGACGAGGCTCCGATCCGTCAGGTATTATCTGAAAGTTTAAAAGATGAAGGTTATGATGTTTTAACTGCGCAAGATGGTCCAACTGGGCTTATAGCTTTAAAACAGTTTCAGCCGCATGTTTGCTTTTTAGATATCTGGATGCCTGGTATTGACGGATTAGAAGTTTTAAAACAAGCAGTCCCGATATTTCAGGACGTCAATTTCATCATGATTTCTGGCCATGGAACAATCGAAACGGCGGTTAAATCTACAAAAATGGGCGCATGGGATTTTATCGAAAAACCGTTGTCTTTAGACAAAGTCAATTTAGTCATCGAACACGTTTTGCAATTTCGTTCGGAAAAAGAAGAAAAGCAGGCTTTATTAAATAAGCTTCGTAAAAGTATAGCTTTAGTCGGTGAATCCAAGTCTTTACAAAAAGTGCGCGAACAAATAACAGCAGCTGCAAAAATTCCGAATGTGTACATGATCACTGGAGAAACAGGGTCCGGTCGCGAACTAGTGGCGCAAAACATTCATTACATGAGCACGCGCGCCAGCAGGCCTTTACTTGAAATGAACTGTTCAACGTTGCCTCATGATCTCATTGAAATCGAATTATTCGGGATCGAAAAAGACGCTTTGCCAGGGATTACAAAAACAAGAAAAGGCAAAGTTGAACTGATCGAAGGCGGAACTTTAATTATAGAACAAATCGAAGAAATGCCAGAAGCTTTGCAAATGAAGTTAGCGCAGTTTATGAAAACAGGACAGTTTTCCCGAGTCGGAGCATCTGATAAACTGACATCAGAAGTTCGGGTTATCCTGACTGCTTCAGTGGCTTTAACTCAGTTGAAGTCTCAAAAAAATCTAACTCAACATTTATTTGATATTATCGGGCACAACGAAATTCACATCGAACCATTAAGAAACCGCCCTGATGATATTCAATCGTTAATTTTTCATTTTAGTGATCTTGTAGCAAAGCAAATGGCTTCATTTCGTAAAACCATATCTGAACAAGGTATTAAATTATTATTGAAGCATTCATGGCCCGGTAATATTCGCGAATTAAAAAACTTTATAGAACGGGTATATATTTTAACGCCGTCTGATTATGTTGATGTGCATGATTTAAAATTTGCTGGCCTTGTCGATAAAAAAGATGGGCCAGCATCAAGTCATTCTGAAATTTCAACATTTAGGGATGCTCGTGCTGAGTTTGAAAAAGAATATATACTTAAAAAAATCCAAGAAAACGGTGGAAATATTTCAAAAACTGCAGAAGCCATTGGTTTAGAACGAAGTTATTTGCACCGTAAAATTAAAGCCTATGGTATCGAGGTCAACATATGATGAATCTAACAACAAGTCTCATCGCAAGCTCCAAATCTCTTAACTGGTCAAAAACGCACCTGTTTACTTTAAAAGAGGCACCATCGGATGCAGAAATTCCATCGCATAAATTAATGATTAGAAGCGGTTTCATGAAAAAGCTTGCCCCAGGAATTTACACTTATGGAAATTTAGGTTTACGTGCAATCCGTAAATTTGAAAATGTCATTCGTGAAGAATTACACAAAGCCGGAGCTATTGAAATTCTGATGCCAATGGTTCATCCCCGTGAATTATGGGAAGAAACCAACCGTTGGTCAGAAATGGGCGCGGGACTTCTTAAATTTAAAAACAGAAATAATCACGATTTTTGTTTAGGTGCGACCCATGAAGAAGCGGTTGTTGATTATGTCAGACATGATTTAAAATCTTATCGTGATTTCCCTAGAAATATTTATCAAATTCAAACTAAATACCGTGATGAAATCAGACCGCGTTTTGGTTTAATGCGTGGCCGTGAATTTGTGATGAAAGATGCTTACAGTTTTGATTTAGATCAAGCGTCTGCTTTAAAATCTTACGATGATATGTATAAAGCCTATCAAAGTATTTTCGATCGATTAAAATTACAGTACCGTATCGTTCAAGCTGATGCGGGAAATATCGGTGGCAGTCAGACCCATGAATTTCAACTTTTAGCCGATGCGGGTGAAGATTCATTGCTCGTTAGTGACACAACATCTTTTGCAGCTAACATTGAAGTTTGCCCAGCAATTGATTTCGAAACACCAACAGCAAATAACGTAGACTTATTGCCAACAGAAAAATTTTCAACTCCTGGTCAAAAAACAATTGATGATCTTTCAAAATTCACAGGTGTTGCTGCTAACAATTTAGTAAAAACACTTTATTTTTCAGCGCAAGAAGAGGCTGACAAACTAAAAACAGATAAAAGCTTACAAGAAAGATTAAAACCTTTTGCAGTTCTTTTACGTGGTAGTGATGAAATAAACCCAATCAAAGTTAAAAATAGCTTAGGTATGACGAATCCACCCATGATGTTAACTGATGAAGAAGTTTTTCAAGTCACAGGGGCTCATCCAGGATCTTGTGGGCCAGTGGGATTAGAAATTCCGATTTATGCAGATACAGGTGTCAAACATCTTAAGAATTTTATTGTGGGTGCGAATCAAGACGATGTTCATTTGAAAAATGTGAATTTTGAACGAGATTTCAAAGTCACAAAATGGGCTGATATGCGTATGGCTAAAGCCGGCGATAAATGCCCTGAATCAAACGGCAAACTTGTCGCTTACCGCGGTATCGAAGTTGGTCATGTGTTTTATTTAGGTCAAAAATACGCCCAGAAAATGAACGGGCAGTATCTTGATAAAAATGGTCGTACTCAGTTTTATGAAATGGGCTGTTACGGCATTGGTGTTACGCGAACTGTACAAGCAGCCATTGAACAAAGTCATGATCAAGATGGAATTATTTGGCCATTAGAAATCGCACCGTTTCATGTGCATATCTGTCATCTCGACATTAAAGATGCGAACTGTAATCAGTATGTTCAAAAATTAGTTAATGATTTGACGGCTAAAAATATCGAAGTTTTTATCGATGATCGTGATGAACGACCTGGGGTCAAATTTAAAGATGCAGATCTTCTAGGAATGCCAGTGCGTGTTGTTGTCGGTAAAAAAGGTTTTGAAAGTGCAACATTAGAAGTCGTTGATCGTAAAACGAAAGAACAACTTAAAGTTGCACCTGAAGAAGTTTTAAAAACAGTGATGCAAATGATTGAAAGACGTCAGACCCAGTGAGTGTAAGTTTTCTTAAAAACCCCATTATTTTGGCCTTAGATGTGGATGATCAAAAAACCGCTTTTGATCACTTGAAAACATTAGGTCATTTAGTTGGCGC
>JANOOI010000007.1:0-2082 GCA_031421235.1 Bdellovibrio sp. | reverse complement strand
CCATGGGCTAAATTAAAACCAACAATAGCGCCAACTTTGTGGCCGGCTTGAACTATACGTTGCATGTTAAATTTCTGGCCCGATAGGTAATTACAATTTCCTAACATGATGACTGATAATTCTTTACCGTGTTTATTAATTGTTTCGATAATTGAATCTTCAGATACTGTCATGCCATCACTGCCAGGGGTTAATTCAATAATCGCATCTTTAGGGCTAAAGCCATGATACCTTGCCTGTGAATCCACAGCGTACTTATCTGACGGGAAAGTATTATTTTCGATTAATATCTTAAAACGTTCTTTGGTTGGTCTGTAAAAGCTAACCAACATCAAATGAAGATTCACAGTTAATGTATTCATCGCGATCACTTCAGAATTTTTAGCTCCGACAAGCTTTGCAAAACTAGCTGTGATGAAATCATGATAATGAACCCACGGGTGTGAACCTAAAAAATGGCCTTCGACCCCGTGCTGGGCCCAAGACGATAATTCTTGATTTACAAAAGTATGCGCCCGTTTTGGCATAAGGCCTAAAGAATGCCCTGCGAAGTACAATTGATTTTGACCATCTTTTGTTTGTGGAAAATGAAATTCATCTCTGAATTTTCTAAGTGGATCTAGTTGATCTTGTTTTTGGGCGAAAGCTAAATTATTTTCAAACATAAAAAATCCTTTATCGAGCAATAGCTAAATTATCTAAATCAAAGCAAATCAGTTAGGCCGTGATGTGAACTTCGCAAACGGGTAAATGATCAACGTGTAATTGCACATGCATTTGTGATTGTAATTCCACAGCGGCAGTCGCTGCCCCTGCTAGTACAAACTGGCCAGCTTGAATTTTTCGACCGCGAAGTGTCAGCAACCTGCATTGTTCAATAATTGAAACAACGGGATCACCAGAAATTTCACTGGATAAACCAAATTGTCTAACTTCGCCATTGATCGACATCTTCATATTTAAATTTTTTAAATCTAATTTTTGGAAATCTTTAATCCAAGGTCCTAAAATAAAATGTGATGATGATGAATTATCAGCGATGACATCTTCCATCGAAAAATATTTAAACTGATCATAACGTGAATCTAAAATTTCTAAACAGGCACAAATGGCTTCTGTAGCGTCCAAGACTTGTTCACGGGTGACATCACCCTGAATATCTTTTTTAAAAAGAAAAGCAATTTCTGGTTCAATTTTAGAATGAATAAGTGATGAAATATCAAAAGTTGCATTATTTTGAATTTGCATTTTTGCTGTCAGTTCACCATAAAGCGGAGAATCCAAATTCATTTGTTTTCTTTTACCTTCTGAAGTCAGACCCATCTTTAAACCAATTTTTTTCTCGCCCGATTTTTCACGAAGCGCAATTCCCATTTCTTGCACGGCATAGGCTTGTTCGCGATTCAGATTTATATTTTGTTTACTTAATTGAATGACCGGAATTTTATTTAATCGGGCTTCATGCAGCAGATTTGCGACTGATTCAAGAGATTGATTTTCCATGACATCTAACCTAAAACAGACAATGCTGGGGTCTCAACTAAAATCTTTTTTTTCGTCGTAATTTGACGTCAATCGTAAGGTGTAGGTTTGGTGTGAAAATAGATGAGCGTCAAATTATCGATATTTCGCCAGTGATTAGCGAAAAAACAGCGGTGTTCCCAGGTGATACGCCTTTTTCTCATGATTTTTTGATGCAAATTAATCAAGGCGACAATCTGGATTTATCCACAATTAAAACCACAGTTCATATTGGTGCTCATACGGATGCCCCAAGTCACTATCATGAAAAGGGTGTTTCTATAGCAGAACGAGATTTGAACTACTATATAGGTTCATGCCAGGTAATCGAAGTTTCATTACAGCGCGGGGAACGCATAAGACCTTCACACCTTACGCAGGACATTAAAGCGCCCAGAGTGCTTTTCAAGACAAAATCTTTTCCTAATCCCAACCAATGGAATAGTGATTTTGTGGCCTTATCAGCAGAGCTGATTGAATTTTTAGCATTAAAAAAAGTCATTTTAGTGGGAATCGATACACCCTCTGTGGATTTAGCAGAGGATAAACATTTAGAAAGCC
>JANOOI010000006.1:0-5172 GCA_031421235.1 Bdellovibrio sp. | reverse complement strand
ACAACAAAATTTGTTTCTAATTCTAAAGTTTTAAAATATTCATCAATCATGCCAACTGGATTGAATGGTCTAATCTCCGGAATATATTTTTCCAATAATTCAGCAATAAAATACAAAACATTTAGATCATCATTAATTGTTTGAACAATTCCTGGCCGCTGAACTTTTAAGACAACAGATTGGCCATTTTTTAATAGTGCCCGGTGGACTTGCGCAATGCTGGCTGAACCTAAAGGTGATTTTTCAATAGAAATAATTTGGTCTGTCCAATTTGGGCCTAATTCTTCCAGAAGAACCATTTCAACAGTTTTAAATTCTAAGGGCTGAACTTGGTCATGTAGAAAAGACATTTCTTCGACGTAGTCATCAGGAATTAAATCTGGACGCGAAGCTAACAACTGCCCAAATTTAATAAAAGTGGGTCCAAGTTCTTCAAAACTAAGACGTAATCTTTGCGGTACAGAAAGGTGTTCTTTTTCAGTTTGGCTAGATCTTAAAGTCGACTGAAGAAAGTTATCGAGATTTAGTTTTTCGACCAGACTTCTCAGGCCGTGCTTTGCGAACACCGCCAGAATCGTTTTCAGACGACTTGCGTTTTTCAGAGTCTTTCCGATTTTTAGAGAACCCTTTTTCGAATTTTGAATCTTTTTTCTTGTCATAACTAGATTGATCCTGTGATTGTTTTTGGCCAGTACTTTTTTTAGCCATTTGGTCTAAATAGTCTGATAACGAAGCGTATTTGGCTTTGGGTACAGAATAGCCTTGTGATGGTTTTTGCTCATTCGATGATTCTGCTGGAACTGCTTTTTTAGAGAAAGAATCTGATGCATTAGGTTTCTTCGAAAAAGACTCAGTTGAATTTGGTTTTTTTGAATGTGATTCGGTCGAATTAGATTTTTTTGAATACGATTCAAAGCGTGATTTATTGTTAGACTTATTATTATTTTTTGTTCCGGCTTTTTTCAGATTATTCTTATTGAATTTCTGATTGCGTCCACCACCTGTGGGGCGCTTATCATTCCGATTGGAAACAACAGCTTCTTTGCCTTCAAGCACAAAATTAATTTGCCCAGCTTCAACATCAACAGATGAAACTGTCACACGCAGTCGGTCGCCAATTGAATGAGACATTCCTGATCGGGTAGCAACTAATTTTAAATTTTCTTCGTCGAATTCCCATTTTTCAAGACCCAGATCATCTAAACGAATTAAACCATCAATATTATATTCACGTAATAAAACAAAAAGACCGAATTTAGTCACTGAACTGATCATGCCATCGAATGTCTGGCCTAAAAGTTTTTTCATGAATCGGGCTTTTTTAATGGATTGAATTTGTCGTTCTGCCTTTGCTGAACGCTGTTCACAAGCCGATAGCCATGTTCCTGCTGTTTGGATGTCATCATCAGCCATTAAACGATATTGATTTAAGCCAATACAACTTTTAATCAAACGATGAACAATCAAATCAGGATAACGACGAATCGGAGATGTAAAGTGAGTGTAAAAATCAAAACCTAATCCGAAATGACCGATATTTTCTAAAGTGTATTTCGCTTGGCTCATAGAACGTAAAGTCAGAATATGAATAATCTGTGATTGTTCATCTTTAAATTCATGTAAAGCTTTTGTTAGTTTTTTCTGTAGTTTTTCGCTGGTGCCTAAGCTGATTCGTGATCCAAAATTCTGCATGTATTTTTCAAGCATTCGAATTTTCATTGGATCTGGTGGTTCATGAGTTCTATAGATCGCAGGGATTTCTTTTCCTGATAAAAACTTTGCGACAGCCACATTAGCTGCTAACATCATTTCTTCAATTAATCTATGAGCAAAAAGTCTTTCTGATTTAACCACATCTATTGGCTCGCCTGATCCATCAATAATTAATTCTGTTTCAGGCACTTCAAGATCAAGTGATCCTTCTTTAAAGCGTTTAGCCATTAAAATTTTAGCTAAATCAGCGCAACGAAAGATCACATCTTTTACATGGCTAAATTTTTCCATCTTTTCGCCGTCGATCACAGCCTGAGCTTCGCCGTAAGTAACACGGGCTTTGCTTTCAATGACAGCTTCGTAAAATTTTGAAGACGTCATTTCACCGGTGAAGCCGAATTGCATGTCAGCGACTAAGGCTAAACGGGGAACATGGGGAACTAAAGAACATAATCCGTTTGATAGAGCTTCAGGTAACATCGGGATTACAAAATTAGGAAAATAAACAGATGTTCCACGATCATAAGCGTCTTTATCGATACTGGTTTTATTTTTTACGTAATGACTGACATCAGCGATACCGACAATCAAATGGAAACCTTGCTGAGTCATTTCAACATAAACAGCATCATCGAAATCTTTCGCTGTCGCACCATCTATAGTGATTAAACTTATATTTCGAAGATCAGTGCGGTTTGCAAAATCTTTTTCTTCGGGATTGTGTGAAAACTTTTTTGCTTCATTTAAAGTTTCAGGTGAAAACTCTTCAGGAATTCCTTGGGCAATTACAACCCGTTTAATATCATTTAATGCGTCTTCAGCGTCGCCGATAATTTCAGAGACTTCACCGATGAAATCGCCTTCATCCGGGTAAGTACTAATTTTAGCGACAACTAGTTCACCTTTTTTAGCAGATAAAGATTTTTCCATGGGGATTTTAAGATCTTTACCCCAGCCTTTGCCTTCGTCTTTGATGAGGCCGAAATTTTCATTCATTATTGTAAACACACCAGCGATTTTTTTCTGAGATCTTTCAGTGATGCGAACGATTTCGCCTTTGAATCTGCCATCGCGTTCTTTTTCGACCATGACTGTGACAGAATCATTTGTCATTGATGATTTCATGGCGTGTGCGGGAATAAAAACGTCAGCGTGTTCTTTATCTTGCGGGATAAAGAAACCAAAACCGTCGGGATGTCTTTTTATAGTGCCTTGAAGTATTTTGTTTTTTTCAGTCATGATGTATATTGGCCCTCATTCAAGATTAGAGTCTAGCTTCAGCAAGGGTGATCATCAAAGCAAATTACTTAGAAGATGATCGATAAAGCCCGGTTTAAACTGTAAAAATGCATACAAGTACAAAGTCGAAAGCGAGTCACCAGATTGAATGAGCACCGTGTTGTTGTAAAATAACTAGACCAACGTCGTGATATTAACACAGCGCAAGCTTAATTATGTGATCCCGCGTTAATGAAACATAATTGTTAAAACAAATTTGTTTGAGTGAATAGGATTTTAAACTGTATTCAAAAAAAATAAAATGGAGTAAAAAGTCTAATTTTCATAGGAGAAAAAGTATTTTATAAATCTTGTCACAAGTCTAACACTACAATCATTTTTTTAAAAAAAATAGGGTACCTGGCAGGATCAGAATTGATGCAAAGAAGACACAAGTTCACTAAACAAAAATAAAAACAACCTATTAATCAAGGGGTTCTAAAACTTTTCGTGTTGCACGCGACTAACGACCTTATTACCATTGTCTTATATTTAATTAACTTTTAACAATTTTACTTAACGTATTATTGAAAGGATTTAAACGCATGAATAAGTTTTTAGTTTTAGTACTCATGTTAGTTACAGCACAAGCGAATGCTACACGTGCTCGTGTGAACTCTTTAGGAAATTCTCCTCATATAATAGATGTCCAAAGAATTTATACAAATCCATCAGATATGTTTTCACAAGGTGACTTCTTTTCTTTTGAATCAGGTGCAACAGCTTACCCAACGACTACGGACTGTGATACTTCGACTCCGGGTATTCAGCCTTGTAAAAACTTAAATACTGAAGCTATGGTTGTTCGTTCATTCGGCGAAGCAAAAGTCGGTTTTTCGGTTGGTCATCAATCAGACAATGCAGCTGGATACACTGGGGGCTTAAGAACAGCTACGCAAACAACGTTTGCGCCAGTATCTGATCTTTCTTTCCAGCAAAATCCGATTGAATTATCTTACGGTCGAAAATCAGGTGACCTAGCATGGGCTGGAACAGTTGTTTATTCTAATTACAAAGATAAGAAAAACAACCGCGAAGAAAATTCGAGCGGAATTCGTTTAGGTGCACGTATGGGCGCTTGGGATTTTTCACTTGGACAAGGTATCTCAAGTAAAGTTACATCTGGAACAACGATTGAATACAAAGCCAAAGCGAACACAGGTTTATTTGCTGGTTACACAATGGATAACAACTATTTTTTTGGTGAAGTAAGAATGGTTGGTTCTGAAGAAAACAAATCAACAGCAAGACCAGAATTTAAAGCCAGTATTTACAGACTGGGCGTAGTTAATTCGATGAAAAACGAAGGTAACGAATATTTCGTTGGCGCTTCATTAATCAGTGTAAAACAAGAATTAGCAGTCACAACTGGTGATTTCGAAAATACAGCCATGCAATTACCAATCATCATTGGTGTAGAAGCAGATGCAGCGTCTTGGTTAACGTTACGTGGTTCGTTGACGCAAACTGTTTTGGTTAATAAAACTGAAGCGGAATTTCTTGGATCAACTACAGGTTTGCAAAATGCTAATAAATTTGCAGAATTCGACGATGCTGCAAACAGCACGTTAGCTTCAGTCGGCGCGGGTCTTAAATTTGATAAGTTAACGTTAGATGGAAACTTCAGCGGACTAACAGGTCCTGTTGCAGGTCAAACAATTAACGGTAATAACTTTTTAACACAAATAGGTTTAACATACATGTTCTAACGAACATGTTCATGAAAGGATAACAGAATGAAACAATTATTAGTCGTAGCAATTATGCTATCAACAGCAACATCGTTTGCAGCTCGTTCAAGAATGAATGCTTTAGGTAATCCTAGACATATTCAAAATGACAGCGCAACTTTACACTTGAATCCAGCGTATATCTACAATACGGCAGATTCGGTTACTTTAGAGTCAGGTGTTACTAACGTAGCAGTTAGCTCTACAGTTGGAGCAACGAACGCTGGAGCAGAGGCAACTTTGATCAGAACTATGGGCGATGCAAAAATGGCTTTAAATTTAGGCCATGATGATGCAAATGTTGCTGCTTTAAGAGGAGAAGCTGGTACGTTCTTTAATCAACAAAATCCAATTGAATTAACTTACGGCATGAAAATGGGCGATATGAACCTAGGTGCTGCTTTAGTTTATTCAAAATATAATGATAAAAAGAACGACCAAAAAGAAGATA
>JANOOI010000005.1:0-10057 GCA_031421235.1 Bdellovibrio sp. | reverse complement strand
TTCTCAAACGCGCCTGAAACCTCGAAGGTCCAATTGTCGAAGAAGCGATAGCTCATGCGCACCGTCGGAGTCACGCGATACGTCTCCGTGTTAAAACTATCCTTCTGGTGATAGAGCAGGACGAACCCGTCGGCCTGCAATTGTGGTCCGAAGCGAGCCAAGGAATTAATCGTGAGCGATTGCCCTTGATACGCTTGACTCGTAATATAACTGGCATTCGCCACAAAGGTCGTATTCTCAAACGGAAAATTTGTCCCGATTGCTTGAGCCGTATAGGTCCATATATTTCCGGTTCCAGGCAGTGCTTGTACCGAACAAGCAGCATCGGTCGTGGCGTTCGGATTGAGGAAGAGGGTGCTGGTGCCGGGCGGAATGACCAAACAGTTCGGATTCAAATAAATTTTCAGGTATCGCAGAACAGTTAATAGCGACAAATTTTTCATCTTTACGGGCTGAGTTAAAATGCACGGCTTTTGCCACAAGCTCTTTACCAGTTCCTGAGGCCCCGCGAATTAAAACAGGAGTGTCTACTTTAGCCAGCTTATGGATCACGTTAAAAACTTTTTGCATTTGTGAAGTGTTGCCGATGATTTTACGGCCTTCATCAACAAACACAGGTGAAGAAACAGCTAAACTAGAAATCATACGGTGGGCTTGGATGGCCTTATCAATAAGGGCCACAAGGTCATCACCCGAAATAGGCTTAGATAAAAAGTTATAAGCACCGTCTTTAACAGCTTGAACAGCCACTTCGACTGTGGCGTGAGCAGTTAACATCAGGACGATGATGCCTGGGTCGATCTCTTTGATCGCACGTAGGGCGTTTAAACCGTTCATGCGTGGCATATCCACATCAAGTATAATAATATCGTAAATGCGTTTTGAATTATCTAGGGATTTTACTTTTTCTAAAGCGTTAACGCCATCAAAGGCTTCTTCAACGGAAAACCGTTTTGTCGACTCTAAAGCCGTGCGCACAGAAAATCTTTGTGCTTGATCATCATCGACGACTAAAACTTTTAACATAACGTACCCCGTAGTGAATTGTTAACTTTAGCACTTTGCTAATCTATCATTAATTGTTCAGAAAAAGTTCCACTGTAAAATGCGAACCTTTTTCGGGTTCACTATGCACAATGATCTGACCTTTATGAAGCTGTACAAAATACTGTGCAAGATACAGGCCCAGGCCCGAGCCCTTAATTGTTGAGGTTTTTACGTTGCTGGTGCGAAAAAATTTCATGAAGATGTTAGGTAAATCAACAGTCGGGATGCCGATGCCTTGGTCTTTAAACTCGATCAAAACCTTATCTCCGTCTTCACGGGACCGCACCCAAACAGTCGATTCATCGGGGCTATACTTGATCGCATTTTCTAACAAATTTGAAAACACCTGTTTAATTAATTCAGGATCTACGGGCACCGGAAACAGGGGTTCTAGCTCTTGAATAATCTTAATTTTTTTCACCCGGGCTAAAAACTCATGTTTTCTAATGACCTCTGATAACAACTGATTGATGTCTTTACTTTGTTTGTGAAGTTCAACCCCTTGGGTTTCGATCTGACCATATTGCAGGATCGCATTAATAAACTTTAAAAGATCATCAGAACTGCTTTGGATCGTGTCTAGGGCGTCGCGCTGATTAGTTGACAGCTGTTGGGTGTCTTTGTGAATCACTTCAGTCATACCGATGATTCGGGCTAGCGGCGTTTTTAAATCATGTGACATCATCGAAATAAAATTCGTTTTTAATTCTTCAACCTGTTTTAAAAGTTTATTTTTTTGATAGTATTCCCAGCTTCGACGATTTTCTTTGATTAATCTATAAGGGATAAAAAAGTAATAACATAGAAAAATGGCCAACAACGGATGAGCTAAATCAATCCACCAACCGAATAAAATAAATAACGTGACCGCAATAAAACTAAAACTGATAAGCGTTGATAATAAAATAAATAAACCACGTCCTGGCTTAAGCGCTAATGTTACATAAACTGTTAATAATGAAATCAGTGCTGTGATAATCACATTCATTGTTTTCGGCATACGTAGCGGCGAATTATTATCAATCAGTGTTTGAAGAATGTTGGCCTGAACTTCTGTTTTCGTTGGAAAGTCTTCTGCAACGTGGGCCAGTGGTGTTGCCATATAATCTTTGGGGGATCTTCCTGTGTCGTAGCCAACCAACACAATTTTTCCTTGAAAAGTATCTTGTGGAAAATCTTGACTGACGACATCTTCGAAAGTGTATTTTTTAAACTGTGATGAATCGTGGTAGTGAATATAAGTATTTTTTGAATCGAAAACATCAAACTGCCCACGAATCTTTGTAAAGTTTTGAATTTGTGGATTATAATAAGCGGCAATGAGGGGTTGCAGCAGGTGTTGATCTTGATAGCTAACCATAAGCCTGCGGCTTACTCCATCTTTTGCGTACAAGGTATTGTCTGATGTTCTAGGGGCCGAAGAAAGATTCAGTTCACTAAGGGGCTCTGCCAGTTTTTGTTTATCTCTTTCAGCTTTCATTCCAAATTCTTGCGTTAAGACATGGAAGTTTTTAAAACGCAGGGCTTGATCTTTAAAAGCAAGCTGGTCTGCTTTGGACCCTTCGATTTCAATCGTGTTATCTGTGGTCATTTTCAAATCGTAAAGCACATATTGCGGGTCGTAGTTTTTAAGCTTTTGTAAGAACGCTGTATGATCGTTTAAACTTGGATAGCCACCATATTTTTCAACAGTTTTAGAATTAATGATCACTAACGCTATTTTTGGATCATTAATTTGTGATAAACCTAGGTTAGATTTGGTGCGAAGACGTAAATCATAAAGATAACTTTCAAAATATTCTAGATTCAGCGAGCTAATTAACTGCGCGGCTAGAAGACCGAAAATTGATTTGATAATGAAATTGATTTCTTTTGTATAACGACGGCGAAAATTTTTGAATCTTTTGTTTTTTTGATTTTCACCCATTGCGAATCAAGTCTAAAACTAGATTTCGTCAGCAGGTCTGCAGCCTAAACCTAAAATTTTAGTCGTTGGTGACTTGTTCGGTTTAATTTTTTTTATATGAGTCTTTTTCATATGTAATCCTTTATAAGCGATCATAGATCACTTATTGGTTAGTTCTGCTTAATTTATAATACATAATGGTGGTTAAAATCAAGCTCCGAGTACGTTCACAGAAAAGATCATCTTTTTTGTGTTTATCTCCGGTGTGGGCTCTGTGGATAAACATGCAGCCTCCGCCGCACAGGTGGCGGGCCCAACAGCTCTGACAATTATTAAGTTCTATCAAAGATTTTGAATACTTAGATAGCTTGGCATGATCAAGCTGTTCGTTAACCCCCACAACTTCATCTTTTTCGCCAACGACCCAGGGGCAGGTATAGAGCCGGTTTTTGGCATCCATCATCAAGTAAGTTTTTCCTGCTCCGCAATGATTTTCAATTCTTTGTTGGCTATCAAGCAGTTTAAAATAGTGATCAAACTGTTTGATCTGACGAAGCCCTGCTTCACCATGATTTTTCCACGCATCAGCAGCAATCAAGTTCATTTCTTCAATATAAATCTTTTGTAAATCTTTTGAGGGCTCTGAATAAGCAAAATTAAATTCCATCCAATCAGCATTGAATTGTTTTAAAAATTGATAAGATTCAAACATATGTGGATTTTGCAATGAACACACAGCAGATAAACCGATAGAGGCAACTGATCCGCGGCTAGCCATTATATTTTTAATCCCAGTGACGGTCATGTCCGTAGAACTGCGTCCGTCTTTAGAAGGCCTAGAAATATCATTATATTTTTTATCGCCATCAATGCTAATCGTGATGTGTAATTTCATCGACTGAATGATTTCAAGAGTTTTATCTTTTAATAATGTGCCGTTAGTGACAATGCTAAACGACGGGATGATTTGCATTTTTTGGCTTTCAGCCACCACGTAATGATAAACGGCTGATATAGCCTGTGGATGCAGAAGCGGCTCGCCGCCTACAAAAGTAATTGAAAATTTTTGATTTGGTTTTAACTGAGACAAAAAAAACTTAAGTTGTGGTAAAGTTTTTTCTACTGATATTTGATTTGTGGGCTCGCCGTAAGACCCGTCGCCACCAGCTGCGCAGTACGCACATTTTAAATTACAAATTTGATTAATATTGATTGTTAAGGCTCTGATTCCAAACTTCAGAGCCCCATTTTTAACATCAGTTGCAATTTCCTGATCCCAATCTTCTAAAGCTTTAAGGGCTTCGTTATCATCCATCGACACAGCTGCTTTTTTTTGTGGAATAGCGCCTGTTGTCACAGGAACTGGTGTCATCATAGCGAAAGCTTCAGCACTAACATCGGCCACTTCAAGATTATAGGCATGAAATGCAGTGACATCGTTCAAGTCACCTTTGAAGGCAATAATATTTTGATGTCGTCTTAAATCCAGTGGTTTCATAATATCCCTATTTGTATTCTATATAGGTTAAAGCAATTTGAAAGCCAAATTAAATAAGACGTTTGTCTGTATGCACGTCTAGACGTTAAATAGTGATCTCATTCTGATTGTCAGCTGAAGGAACTGAAAATAAACTAATATCACTTAAATAAGGTGAAGACGAATGAAGATAAAGTTTTGGGGCGTGCGAGGCTCATTACCAGGGACAGCAAGCCATAGTGAATCAAAAGAGCAAGCCGCTTTTTTGATGAATAAATTTTTTCAGTTAGGGTTTAAATCTGCTGACGATATACCTGCATTTTTAAAAAAAGCAGAACACCCTGATTTAGCCGGATACGGCGTGGCTACAACTTGCGTGCAAATTGGTGATGCTGAAAAAAATATTATTGTTGATGGTGGCAGTGGCATTAAATTTTTAAGCGATGAAAATTTAAAAAACTCAAAAAGACAAACTGAATTTCATATCTTGATGACGCATTTTCATTTTGACCATATTCTGGGGTTACCTTTTTTTAGTCCGCACTTTAATAAAAATTGCAAAATTCATTACTATTCAGTGCAGCCCGAATGTAAAGACATCGTTCAGAATTTATTTAAAAAACCAATCTTCCCCGTGGGCTATGAAGATTTGAGTGCACAAATTTCTTATAATATTATAAGGCCTTACGAAAAAATTCAGGTGAATGGCTTTGATGTTACGCCCTATAAATTAGATCATCCAGACCCATGTTTTGGATTTCGTATTGAGCAAAACGGTTTGGTGTACGCACACGCTGTAGACACCGAAGCGATTCGTATTACTGAAGCTGAATTAGGCCCGGATGTGGGTCTTTATCGAGATGCTGATTTGTTGTATATCGATGCGCAATATTTAGAAGAAGAAATGCAGCAAAAAAAAGGGTGGGGTCATGGTACTTTTGAAAGAGCTTTTAACCTTTGCAATCGCTATGGCGTCAAACAAGTACTTATGGCTCATTACGATCCTAGTGCTGGTATTAAGGATATTCAAAAGTTCAAGGACAAAGCCATTAGCACGTTCGATCAAGATTTTAAAAAAATGAAAACTGACTGGAGTTTTGCCTACGAAGGTCAAACGGTCGAAATCAAAAAGTAAATAACTAAAAATAGCTGTTAAAAAATAGATCTTTCAAAAATTAATTCAGCTTTAGTACTCTCAATATTTTCATCAACAGTGCGTTTTTCTGTTTCTTTAGGCCAGTCAAAATCGACCTCAGCATCATTCACTGTTAAAGCTTTCATGTACTGGGCCCATATCGGCACAGCGCCACCGGCGCCAGTCAGCGATGTCGGTAAGCTTTGATCATATCCAAGCCATACAACTGATGTTTGATCTTTAGTAAAACCTGCAAACCATGCATCTTTACCGTCAGAAGTCGTCCCCGTTTTACCGGCTGCAATTTGTTTAAATCCAAAAAGTTTGGCTGATTTTGCGGTACCGGATAGAAAAGTTTCTTTCATCATCCCAACTAAAAGGCTTGTTTTCACACGATCAATTTTTTGTTCTGTTTTAATTTGATGTTGATAAATTAATTCATTTTCTTTATTTCTAATAGCTTCAATAAACGAAACTTTTTGCATTTCGCCAAAGCGGGCAATATTTAAATAACTTTGTAAAACTTCAAGTGGCGTATGCTGACTAGCACCAAGCGAACTTGAAGGAAATTTTTCGATTTTAGAAGTTAAACCAAAATCCTGACAAGTTTTAATAAAGCGATCAAGCCCAACTTTCTGTGTGATCCAAGCAGTTGGCACATTTAAACTTTCTTTCAAGGCATAAAAATAGGGAACATCGCCACGAAATTTTTTATCATAGTTTTCTGGCCGCCACTTTTTTTTATCCATTTTCCATTCAAAAGACTGATCAGGAACAGCAGTTGTTGCAGTGACATTTTGTCCATCAAGACCATCAATTAGACCTGTTAGGTAAACAAAGGGCTTAATCAAAGAACCAATTTGTCGTTGGCTGTATAAAGCCCGATTGAATTGTGATTTTCTAAAGTTTTGCCCGCCCACAAATGTTGTGACATAACCTGTGCTGTTTTCGGCAGTCAGAATAACGCCTTGAAGATCGATCCCTTTTTCTTTTCGTGACAAGATATTTTTTTTCGTCTTAGAAAGATCTTCAATTCCTTTTTGCAGCGCTTTTTGGGCTGCATCTTGCGCAGTCAAATCAAGAGTTGTATAAATGGATGCCCCTTCGATTTCAAAACCCATATCCTGAGCCTGTTTTTTTGCAGCATCAAAATAATAAGGTGCTGTTTCAGCGGCCTGCTGTTTTTTCTCGACGGGCAAAAGTTTTTTATCAGCAGCTAAAAACTGATTTTCATTAATTAGTTTTAAATCCTTCATTTTACTGAGAACTAATTTTCTGCGGCCAATCGCTTTATCAGGTTTTTTCCAAGGGTGATTCATGCCAGGGTTATTAATAATCGCGGCCAACAAAGAACATTCGGCTAAATCTAAATTTTGCACTGGCTTATTAAAGTAATAAAAACTGGCAGCGCCAAAACCACGGACCTGGAAAGCCCCGTTTTGCCCCATATAAATGACATTTAAATATGTTTCTAAAATTTGATCTTTGTTCCATCGGGATTCAAGTTGCGTGGCCATATAAAGTTCTTTGGCTTTACGGGTTAAGGTTTTTTCAGGAGTTAAAAAATAATTCTTAACAAGCTGTTGCGTAATTGTACTGCCGCCTTGAGCTTTTCTCATCGACATAACATTTTTAACAAATGCTCTAGCCAAGCCCATGTAGCTGATGCCGGAATGTTGTAGAAAATCATTGTCCTCGATAGCGATAACTGCGTTTAAGCACGCGATCGGATATTCAGAAAGTTTGATTTCATTTTGCATAAGAGGTTCATTATTTCGGAACTGAGCGACCAATACAGCGTCTGATGAAACCGAATGTTGAAGAACAAGCGGCGTGCCGCCGAAAGCTTGTTCGACAAGCCCGCTGTCGACAAGCAATAACTGAAACTGCTCGTCTGAATTAATCCACTGCCAGCATTGAGCCGTGGTCTTGAGTTCCAGCTGAGTAATATTGCTACACGTTTGTAAATCTAAAGGGCCGTAATCGCCTTTAAGCAAAGCCTGTTCGGCCAAACGCTTTCTGTAACTGCGTTGACTCATTTCTGAGTGAAACTTTTCAACGATAAAAATTTGCCCCTTTGTGAAGGTCAGTCCACGAGCATAATATTTTGTACTTTGAAGAATAGATTGGGCTGTTAGCTTGTCTTCGAACTCTTTTTTTATTTCAAAAGGGTTCAAACTTTGAGCTTTATTAGACAATGGAAACAGACTGAGCCCGAAAAATAACGAAATAAGTGGGATTGTGCGTCTATAGAAGTCGTTTCTTTGGCTTGTATTCAGCTTTTTTTTGGTTTCTAATGACATCAATGAAGCTTACTTCAATCCAAATACAAAGACTATCAGAAAAAATTCTTAATCAATGGAAAAGTTTAAATTTAATTACTTTTAAAGTTGATGAAAAAGTTGTTTTACAAACCATTAAAGATTCCATCGCCAATGATTATAAGCGGGAAGCTGATCTTGAGCGTGAAGTTCATGCGTTGATGGATCAAATGGAAAAACAACACGGTCAGGAATTTCAACGTGGAAAAATGTTTCACTTGTTGAAACAAAAATTAGCTAAAGAAAAGAAGATTATTTTATGATTTTATCTGATGATAGACAGGCCCACATTGCGCGCATCGTGACTGACAAAGTTTGGGGCGACGACATCGCTGATTTTAGTGATGACGATGAAGCTTTCAGAGCGGCTAAAAAAGCCGTGGTTTTATTTGTTAAAGAAGATTCTGAAATCGACACAAAAGCCCGTGAAAAAGTGACCTCATTGAAACGCAATGTGATGGAAGGTACTCCTGAATGGGAAATTTTGTATAAAAAATATTACGAAGAGGAGAAAAATCGTCGTGGCTAAACCTGTTAAAAAAAATAAAAAAACATCTGCTGTTAAAGTTAAATCTAAAACAAAAGTAAAAGTTAAAGCTAAACCTAAATTAAAAATCAAAGCAAAAGCTAAAGTTTCAAAAATGAAACCTAAAGTAAAAGCGATAGTAAAAGCTACAGCTAAAGCAAAAACAAAAGTAGTTGCTAAAACCAAAGCTAAAGCTACACCAAAGATTGCAACAAAAACAGCTAAAGTGACAGCGAAGCCTGTAACAGCAACAAAAAGCGCTGACTATAATAAAGTCATTTCTCCGTTAGCTGATCGCTTGGTCGTTCGTGTAATTGAAGGTGGAAAAACTACCAAAAGTGGTTTGATTTTACTAACTGATAGTTCGTCAGCACAAGGCTACATGAAAGCCACTGTTTTAGCTGCTGGCAAAGGGGCTACAAATAAAAAAGGTTTTACAAAAAAACTAGATGTGCAAGTTGGCGATCAAGTTTTATTTTCTGAATACGCTGGGACTAAAATAGAATTTAACAATGAAGAACTGTACATTGTTAACGAAACTGATGTTTTAGGCGTAACGCAATCTAAATAATAAATATACAAACGTAGGTGATTTATGAAAAAAATATTTTTGGCTTTACTGTTTTTATCGTCGGTAGCTTCAGCGACATCTATTGATTGGTCGGGCGGCTACCGTGTTGAATACGTCAGTATTGACCGCCCTAGTTTAACTAATCCTAAACAAAGTAAAACCTACGGTTTAAATTTTCTTTATTTGCAGCCTAAAATTATTGGTTCAGACGGTATCAATATTATTAGTCGATTCGATATTTTCTCGAGCACTAATAAAGCTTACAGAAATTCGCAAGTGGGTTCTATTTTTGGTGCGGGTTTAGATGATGGCACTGGCGAAACAGGCAATGATGTGAATTCACAAACACAAGATGCATCATTGTTACGTGTGAGCCAACTTTATTTAAATGTGAATCATGAATTCGGAGCTTTATTAGTGGGTCGCGCGCCAATTGAATTTGGTATGGGGATTACACACAATGCCGGACGTGGTGAATTTGATCATTGGATCGACACTAAAGAAGTCTTATCTTACCGCTTTGTGATTGATAATATTTCTTTTGCACCAATGATTGCTCGTGTGAAACAACAAGATTTCGGTGGCGGCATAGCTAACGATCTCATTTACCACTTTGAATATGACAACAAAGATATCGGTGCAAAAGTGGGCGTGTTTCATCAAACACGAACAGCGGGTCCAAGCACGAATGATGCAACGATCGCAGATTATCCAGGTGGGTTAACACGTAATGCCGGTTACAAAGCACAAACTGTAAATATTTATTTGGAAAGAAAATGGACGGCTTTCGAATTTAAATTAGAAGGTAGTTTTTTAACAGGAAATACAGGGGTTGCAAATGCAGCTGGCGAACAGATCAAATTAAATTCTTACGCCGTTGTCAGCGAAATGCTTTTTCCTAGGGCTGATGGTTCATGGGAATTTTCTAATAAATTCGGTGTAGTTAGTGGTGATAATCCTTCCACATCTTCATTTGAAGGTTATCAATTAGATCGCAATTATGATGTGGGAATTTTATTATTTAATCACCGTATGGGTAATGCGAATTTGGATCTACATAACACGAAAAGTCTT
>JANOOI010000004.1:0-13020 GCA_031421235.1 Bdellovibrio sp. | reverse complement strand
TTCATGTCAAGCCCGGGTAAGGTTCTTCGCGTTGCATCGAATTAAACCACATGCTCCACCGCTTGTGCGGGCCCCCGTCAATTTCTTTGAGTTTTAATCTTGCGACCGTACTCCCCAGGCGGGATACTTAACGCGTTAGCTACGTCACTAGAGGGGTCAATACCTCTAACAACAAGTATCCATCGTTTACAGCGTGGACTACCAGGGTATCTAATCCTGTTTGATCCCCACGCTTTCGGGTCTCAGTGTCAATGTTGGCCCAGTTACCCGCCTTCGCCTCTGGTGTTCCTGCTGATATCTACGTATTTCACCACTACACCAGCAATTCCAGTAACCTCTACCACATTCAAGACTTGCAGTATCAAATGCACTTCCAGGGTTGAGCCCTGGGATTTCACACCTGACTTACAAGTCCACCTACACCCGCTTTACGCCCAATGATTCCGAACAACGCTAGGATCCCTCGTCTTACCGCGGCTGCTGGCACGAAGTTAGCCGATCCTTTCTTGCATGGTACATTCATTATGTTATTCCCATACGACAGAGCTTTACGACCCGAAGGCCTTCATCACTCACGCGGCGTCGCTGCGTCAGGGTTTCCCCCATTGCGCAATATTCCCTACTGCTGCCTCCCGTAGGAGTCTGGACCGTGTCTCAGTTCCAGTGTGACTGATCATCCTCTAAGACCAGTTAGAGATCGTCGCCTTGGTAGGCCATTACCCCACCAACTAGCTAATCTCGCATGGACTCATCTTCAAGCGAAAAACCTTTAACCCCTAGATCCGCAGATCCTGTGGTCTTATCCGGTATTAGCCAGTCTTTCGACTGGTTATCCCCAACTCGAAGGCAGATTATCCATGTATTCCTCACCCGTGCGCCACTGGTATTGCTACCCGTTTGACTTGCATGTATTAGGCACGCCGCCAGCGTTTGTTCTGAGCCAGAATCAAACTCTCCAGTTAAAAAAACTGTTAAGTTTAAAAATGCTTTTTTATTGAGATAAAAACGTTAGTTTTTAAATTGAATTCTTTTATAAAGAATCCTAGAAAAATTTTAACCATCATATAAATATGATAATTGCTCAAAATCTTTTCTGCTATTTAGTTTTCAAAGAACCACAACAAGGACGTCAGTTTTAAACTAGCTGTTAACCTCACGTCAACATCTTTTTTAATTATTTTTAAATAACTTCAAAAAGTCTGTATTCATTTGGTGGAGGCAACAGGGATCGAACCTGCGACCTTCTGAATGCAAATCAGATGCTCTCCCAGCTGAGCTATGCCCCCGATGTCTTTTGCTGTTCGACGTTTGTCGCTTAATGGAATTGAAATGGCAATACTTTTTTTTAAAAAAAGTGAATTATCTATTTTTTATACAGATGCTGATTTAATTTTAAGCTGTTGCTGCGATTGGATTGAGCAAAAAGGATGAAAACCAAGCTTTTTCTGGTCTCATTTCAAATCCGATGGCTTCCGCCCCGACCATAATGCTTTGGTAAACTTTTTTCAAAACTTCGATTTCAGTCATTGTTTGAAATGTTTCTTCTGATTCACACAAATCTTCAATGGCTTTTTGTACACTTTTTAGGTCTACAGTAGTCACAACTTTAGGGATTTTTGAAGAGTCAAAACCAAGTAATTCAACAGGCTTAAAACCCACTAAATTTTTTGTGATCAAAACTTTTGATTTGTTATTAAAGTTAATTTGAATAAATGGAGTTCCATCATAATCAGATCTCATTAAAACTTTTTCAACTTTGTCGACGGAGAAAGTGATTTTTTTACGATCTTCTGGTTGTGTAATTTGAATCGTTTTTTCATCAAATAAATAACTCATTTGGTGATTTGATTCTAAAAAATTAATAATTTCGTTAATAACATTCGAAGTCATAGTCTCGTTTGGCTTCTTCAAGGTGGCCTCCAACAAGAATTTTATCGACCAAATACGTTTAACTCTTTAAAGTATTATTGTATCATTTTAGGAAATGCTAAAATAAATGTTAAATCGATCAAAAAAAGAATTGTGAAGGTACTGAAAAATGAAAATATCACGTTGGACTGCCGAAGTTTCAGCCACTCCAGAAATCATTCAAGGAATATTTGAGGCCGAAGGACTAGACGGTCGCACGTCAACGGTCAAGTCAGGTTCAAAAGTTGTGAACCAACGTGCAATCTTGAACGAGATAATTCAAGTTATTAACGGTGAATTAATTTTTAATTTATCTGGAACACAGTTTGTTTTACGACAAGGTGACAAACTGGAAATTCCCGCTAACACGAGCTATTCATTTAGCAATATGAAGAATGAAGATTGTTCACTGATCATGGCCCAAAAAATATAACCAATAAAATAATATTTCTGCGGTAAAAACAAAAAGGTCTAATCAAAATACTTGATTGGACCTTTTTGTTTTTACCACTCAATTTAAACTATTTTATTGGTTAGACTGATCGCCTGAGGCATCGGCTTTGATCATTCCATCAACCACTGGTTTTAGAATTTGTGGGGAAATGAAGAACATAAGTTCGTTTTTGGATTTTTGTTTTGATTGTCCTTTGAATAAAGTCCCTAGAACGGGAATATCCTTTAAACCAGGAACCCCACTCTCGGACTGCGCAGTGTCCGCTTGAAAAACCCCACCGATAACTGCTGTGTCACCGCTACGAACTATAATATTTGTAGTAATATCTCTATTCGTTGTATTGCTTGAATTAGGAACTATTGCAGATCTTTCAATAAATAATTTTAAATTGACAGTTCCTAAACCTGAAATAAATGGCGTTACTGTTAACTTAACACCGAAGGTAGCGAACGTTATTTGCTGTGCTACGCCAGCAACAGGCGGTGCTGTAGATGGAATCTGAATTGTGGTTGTTTGATTAATTTTAGCTTCTTGTCCATGAAGAACAGTTACGCGAGGTGAAGATAAAATTTTAACTTTCGATTCATTTTCATCAAGACTTAAACTTGCAGCTAAGTCTCCGAACGGACCAAATTTACCAAGCCATAATGAACCATCAAAAACACCGCCAGTACCAACCGATGGATTTGTTCCAATCGAGGGGCTAATCAATAACGGATTGGAAGTGTTCGCATTATACCTAGTAATGATTCGCGAAGATCCTGTAATTCCTGAATCGGCTCTGTTCAAACCTAATCGCATACCAATTGAGCGCGAATAAGATTCAGAAGCTTCAACAACACGACCTTCGATCAATACTTGCTGAGGTTGGACATCTAGAACCTGAAGTAGTTTTTCAACTTGTGAAATTCTGACAGCTGTATCAGTTACAATCATCGTGTTCGTGCGAGCATCCGAAGTGACTCGACCACGGCCTGCTGTTGCTGCACCTGGCGTAGTTGTCGATCCTGATTCAGATAAAAAATCTCTGATCTTCGTTTCTAATTCTGCGACATTGGCATAGTTGATTTGAAAATTCTTAACTATCAGCGGTTCAACTCTCATTCGTGATTCGCGAAGTCTTAAAGCTTCGTCTTCATCCGTCGTTAACGTCGTTAACAGAGCAATTCTAAACACTTCACCCTGCCTGCGATAACCTAACCTTTTGGATTTAAGCACAATTGTTAGCGCTTGATCCCAAGGTACTTTTCTGAGCTTTAAACTCATTGTCCCAGTTATTCCATCATCAAAGATCATATTAATTCCACCCTCTTCAGAGATGAATTTAAGGATATCAATGATATTCATATTTGTGGTTTCAATCGATATCGGACGACCATAAAACTGCGTGTTGTTCGCCATAAAATCTTCAAGATTGCTACCGTTGGACATTTTAGAAATATTATTTACATCATTCTGCGAACCAAGAGGCAAATTTGATTGAGCACCTGATTGCGATGCAGAAATCATATTTGCCGTTGGTGCAGCGACAATCAGAAGTGAGTTGCCTTCAGGTTGCACAAGCGGTTCACCGATATTTGATTTAAGCTGAATAACAAAACGGGCTACATTTGAGTTTCTATTTTGATAAGCATCTACGCTGCCAATCACGCTTATCATATCTTTTGTGTTCAACGGTCTTTTAAATTTTTCTGGTAAAATAACGTTTTGAACTTCGACGACCATCTGATTCATATCGCTATTCATTCTTGTTTTATAATTGAGTGGCTGATCAGCCGTAATAACTAATGTTCCGCCATTATCGTTTCCTAAGAATTTAACTTCTTTAATTTTTGACAGCGATTGGTTAGAACTATCTACAACTGGAGCTTGTATTTCTGGTGAAGCTGCAATCACTTCTGGCGGAGGTGTTGCTTCAACTGCAGGTTCGACCGGTGGCTCAACTGGCGCAGTTTCGGCTTGCAGAGGTGGTTGTTCAACTGCTGGTGGTTGCTCTGCAACTGGCTCAGAAGCTTGTTCTGTCGGAGTGGCTTCGGCAGGATTTTCATTTTCAAATTCAGCAAATTCATCGGCTTCAACAGTGGCCGTGTTGTCTGCAATTGAATCATCCAGTGAAAGCTCTTCGCTGTCGGCAGTGCTATCAACACCAAAATCATCGTCTGAAACAACTCGTTTACTAGCGCACGCTAATGAAAGCAAATAAACAGTGATTAACACCAACTTAAAGATTTTTTTGATCATTCAATCCTCCTGATCTAATGACTAAATACCTAATTATCTTCCTTGAACAAACTGACAACTACCGGAACATTACCTTGCAGGACAGTTATAGATCCTTCACTGATCTTCGTAATTAAACCGTCTTGATCACCCATTCGATAATTTCTTTTTAATAAATGCTTTTTCTTATCAGGGTCTTCAATCATAGCTTTAGGATTACTGACATCCCAGATAATTGCTATTAAGCGATATTGTTGAAGTGGCCAGCGTCTGATCGCTTCCATTTTTTCATCGATCTGATTGTCTTGCATTCTTTTTGGACGCTTGATTTCCTCTTCTAGGTCCAAAATATTTTTCGGCTTTCTGAAGGGATCTTTTTCGTCACTAGTGATATCGCCGATGTAGGAATCTGTAAATTTGTAGGGATTAATTTTAGGAACATATTCATCGGACCCTACTTGAATTGATTGGCCTGAATCATTTTGTTTTTTATTAATTTCAAGAGCAGTAGCAGCATCAGAAACAGGATCAGGATTTATTGCACTTGTCGCTGTTCCACTTCCAGCTTGAGTATTGTCTAAAGCTGGCTGAGCTTGAGTGGATTGAGTGTTTTGGGCCTTAATATAAGGGTAAAATCCGAATAAATAAGCCAATGACATCGCCCCTGCTGTCACAGCAAGATATAAAGAAAATTTAACAAAAATTTGCCTCAAAGTGTATAAGTTCATTAGCCACCCACTTTGTCATTTGTCTTGCTGGGTTGAGCTTGCTTGTACCCAATGACTTTAGTGCTCATCTTCAATTCTGTTGCTGGCAAAGTACCAGTTTTAAGAGGCTCGATCGTAAAGTCTTCGACTTTAAGAATTTTTTCAACCTTAGATAATTCAGTAATAAAGTTAAGAATCTGATTGTAATGTCCGTGCAGTTCATAATCCATGACAACTTGTTCGACAAGATTTTTCTGGAAAGCTGGCCCTAAAGTTCTGTTATCTTGAGTATTCGTTAACTTGGCAATTTTAACACCAACACTATTACTAATTTGTTGAACGATATGTCTCATTTCAGTTGAGTCAAATTCGATAGGTATTTTAGCTTTAACTTCTTCATAAGTTTTAGCTAGCAAAGCCACGTCAGCACGCATTTGTTCTTCTTTTTTAAGAATCTTTTCGGTTTCACTTTTTTTGCCCGTTTCAACATCAACTTGCACGTTTATTTCAACAATCTGCTGTTCAATAACAGCACCTGAATCATAGAACGTAAAAAAGTAGAAGGCCGCAGCAACTAAGCTGAATAAAGCGATTCGATTCATTGATTGTCCTGCTACTTTGGTCATGAAATCATTCATTTGCGACCTCGATGGCATATTCAGTTTTAATAAAAAAAGTTCTTATTTTAAAACCCTCTTTGGGCTGTTCATTTTCATCCTTTAAGACTGAATTCATAAGACGTACGTTTTTGATAGCCTCAATATTTTTGAGAGATGATTCAAACTGGTTAATTGCAATCTCTGATTCGCCTTCTCCGCGCAGTTCAATAAGGTCTTTTCCCTGAGATCTAATTGATTCCAGCCAAACACCTGAAGGAATAAAAGCTTTCAGTTTTGTCATGAATTCAACGGGATAAAGCCGCTCTTTTGAAATCTTTTCCAGAAAAATAGTTTGCGTATTTAAACGTTTTTTATCTTCTTCATATTTTTCTATTTCTTTAGCAATGATATCTTTTTTTAAATTAAATTCAGTCAATTGGGCCAGTTGGGATTGCACTTGGTTTCGATTACCTTCAAGAAGTGGGATATTGTACATTTCATATCCATACAAGGCCAAAGGACCTAATGCAAAAACAAGAACTCTTTTAAAGAATTCTGACTTAATTCTGTTTTGTAATTCAATTTCTTGCAGGACTTCTGAATCAGCAGCGCTGTAACTGGATAAAAGATTAATTTTGATCATTTATCACCAACTTGTCTTAACCCTAAGCCAAGAGAAACAGATATAAACGGAGCAATTTGATTTAAGAAATTTGGAGTCAGTTTTTTATTTGTGGCTTTTACCCGGAGAAAAGGATTAATTGATTCAAAAGGTATTTTTAAAGTTTCAGAAAGATGTTCCGTTAAGCCCGCAGTTAAACTAGCACCGCCAGTAAAGTAAGCTTTAGTGATTTGTAAGTCGCCGCCTGAGGCTGAATAAAAATCAATACTGTTCCGTACTTCTTCAGTTACATATTGAAGAGCCATATTCATAAATGTTCGCGTGTCTTCTGGAGATTCTCCGCCCGAAACATGTGTTAATTTTAAAACTTCAGCTTCTTCAAGTGTTACTCCCATATTCTTGCTGATTTCATTTGTAAAATGAAATCCACCAACAGGAATATCACGTACAAATAATATTTCACCCTGTAAAATAACAACAAACTGTGTTGAATTAGCTCCGAAATTAAATAGGGCTAGGGGCTTGTCGATTTTTCCGTAATTAAATTCAAAAATATTAGCTAATGCTAAACTACTGATATCAATAATTTTACAATCTAAACCAGCAAATGCAGCGACTTCGACATATTTAGCAATAAAATCGTTTTGGGCTGCGATAATTAAAACATCAGACATTCCTGATGTAATCGTAAACGGAAGAATATGATGTTCTAGTGTCACTTGTGAGATATCAAAAGGCAGATACTGCTGGGCTTCGTACTTGATTTGTTCCTTAATGGCTTTTGCATCTGCTGATGGCATAGAGATCTTTTTAATAATCGCAGAGTTTCCCCACATTCCAAGGCAGGCTGATTTGCGACTTAATTTATGTTCTTTTCTAAGAAGTTTTATGGATTCACCAATCAAGAATGAATCTGTGATTTCACCATTATTCATAGCTTGCGAAGGCGTTTGGATCGACGCAAAATTGACGAGCTCAGCGGTGCCGCCCGAAATATTAAGTTCTGCCATTTTGATGGAGCTTGAACCTAAATCAAGCCCGACCACCTTTTTTGATGAAAAAAACATGCTGCTAGATGCCCCCAACCTAAATTATCAATTCTTTAGGCGAGTCTTGTCAAAGATCCCAGGCTGAAAGCTCCATAAAGGTCTAGTTAGATCTAGTAGTTTTTAAAACTGAGGAAAGAATAAATCGACATACCACAAGCCTACCGACTTAAGTCCAAGGATATACAGCAAAGCACCTAGTGCTATGAATGGTCCGAAAGGAATCATGGCTTTTAGTTTATCTTCACTTTTTCGCGATAAGTATAAACCAATAATACTACCAGCAACTGATGAAGATAAAATAATAAACGGAATCGCTTTCCACCCTAAGAGAGCACCTAACCAGGCTAATAATTTAATATCACCGCCGCCTAAACCTTCTCGGCCAGTGAAAACAAAGTACACGTAAGCCACGAACCATAAAATTCCGCCGCCAAATAAAAATCCTAAAACACCGTCAAGAAAACTACGCTCTGGGTTTAGGTAAGCCCCAATCAGCGCAATAGCGCAGCCACCCAGTGTGATTTCATCAGGTAAAATCATATGATCAAGATCAATGAAACTACCTACAACCAAACCGAAAGTAAGTATAAAATATTCTAAAGTTGTCCACGACAGACCGTAGAAATAAAAAATTGTAACCCATAAAGCTGGTACAAGAAATTCAACAAAAGGATATCTGAGTGAAAATTTTTGCTGACACTGTGAACACTGGCCTTTGAGATAAAAATAAGAAAAAACAGGGATGTTGTGAAACCAAGGAACAGTTTTTTTACAATTTCCGCACCGACTGCGCCCTGTAATTGATTCTTCAAGGGGCATTCGCACAATCAACACATTGGCGAAGCTTCCGAAGCAAAGACCAAATAAAAAAATAATCAGACTGTAGTAAATTTCTAAATCAGACAATTTGTTTCCTTTTGAATAAATAACTTGCGCTGTAAAGCCAAAAAACAATCCATAAACAAAGATGTATTATTGACCATAAAACTTCCTTTAATATGGCCGGCGATTTAACAAAAGCATATGTCTTCCAATTAAATTCATAAAAATGAGGAACCGTATAATTTAAAAAATAATTAAGCCATTCTCCGTCAATCATCTGATTTTTTTTTGCAAAATATTGTATATCATCGACCGAATAAGCCAAAAGCCAATACGAAAAAACCAGGACCACAGTAAATAGCGGTCTTGCTACATTTGAAATGAATAATCCAATAGATCCGATGACTAAACTTTTCAGTAAAATATTTAGAATAGAAAAAATGTAGCTATCAATCTGTACCGATTTAAAAACAAAAGCTAGAAGAGTCACTGACAACACAGTGATCAGCAGCGTGTTTAATAAAGTCAGACTTAAAAAATAAGAGATCATAATTTTCCATCGAGGGATCGGTCTTGATAAAATAACTAAAATTGTTTTTCTTTCAATTTCTTTGTGTAAAACATAAGATGAAAAAAATATGCTGACAAACAAGCTAGAGATTTCTACACCTGCTAGGCCAAAATCAACTATCAATCTTTGATTTTCACTAAAACTTAAAGAGCTCAGTAGATAGCTAAATAAAATAAATACGAACGATAAATAGATCACAGTTTGAAAAAACTTTAGACGAATCCATTCTTGGGTATTTACAAAAGTAAGATTCATCATGATTGATGTCCTATCAGATCTTTCTTAAAGGCCCGGTAGGCTTCTTCTAAGTTTTTATAATTCTTTTTAAAGTCGCTGGTCAGTCCTGAAAAAAGAATTTCACCAGCATGAATGATAATGATTTTTTCGCAAAGCTCTTCAATGTCTTCCAATAAATGACTGCTCATTAAAACAGAAAGTTGATTTTGCTTTAGTTTTTTAAGAATATCTTTAATCAAAATGCGGCCATCTGGATCTAGGCCTGACATGGGTTCATCTAAAATTAAGAAACTAGGATACGCTATTATTGCCTGTGCAATGCCAATTCTTTGAAGCATACCTTTTGAGTAGTCTTTTAATTTTTTATTTTTAGCGTGTTCTAAGTTAACCATTTTTAAAACTTCATCAGCACGTAAAATAAAATCGATTTTTTTCTGTCCTGCTAAACTCCAGTGAAGTTGCAAGAATTCTAGCCCTGTTAGAAATTCCTGAAAATAAGGTCTTTCAGGTAAATAACCTAATTTTTTTTTCCAACTGAGCTGATCTAAATCATTTTCGAAAGTGATCTTTCCAGAATCTGGAAAAATAAAATTCAACAAACATTTAATCGTTGTCGTTTTACCAGCCCCATTCGGTCCAATCAGACCAATAAATTCACTTTTGTGAATTTTAAAACTCATATCATTTAAAACTTTGACAGGTTTTTTATAAAAATCTGTCTGAAATGATTTTGAAATGTGTGAAACTTCTAAAATTGAACTCATTGTTATTACCTATAATCGTAACTAAGGTGACTAACTTCGAAACGCTTCGCTTTTGACTGATCGAGTGCTGTCACAAAAGCTTCTGCCGCGTCGCTTTCAGTTAAACATGGAATACTGTAATCGGTGCAGGCTCTGCGTATGGCAAAGCTAGCTTCAATTGTTTGTCGTCCAGCCGTGGTGTTAATCACAAATTGCACTTGGCCTGAACGAATTCGATCCACACAATGTGGACGACCTTCATGGACTTTATTTAATGATAAGCAGTTCAAACCATTTTGTTTTAAAAATGCAGCAGTGCCTTTTGTCGCTGAAAGTTTAAAGCCCATACTATTTAAAGTTGTTAATAGTGGCAACAGCGGTTTTTTATCTTTATCACGTAACGATAAAAATACTTCTCCACTTTGTGGAAGAGAATAAGATGTTGAAACAAAAGCTTTAACTAAGGCTTCTGAATATGAATCTGCGCGACCCATAGTTTCGCCAGTCGATTTCATTTCAGGTCCTAAAATTGAATCGCTTTCTTGAAACTTTTTAAACGGGAACACGACACCTTTTACGCAAACTTGGTCAAGCTTACGCCAATCGTATTTTGCTAAATCTTTTTCTGTCAGATGAATTCCCAGTTGGGCTTTAATTCCTAAATCAACTAATGGGATTCCAGTGGCTTTTGCTAAAAATGGAACTGACCTTGAACTTCTTGGATTAGCCTCTAAAACATAGACAACATCGTCTTTAATCGCGAGCTGTAAATTTAAGTGTCCGATGACTTTCATTTTATCTGCCAGTAGCGCACTCATTTTTTCTATATGATTTAATATTTCTGGTTTTAATCTTTGTGGTGGAATAACACCCATACTATCACCAGAATGCACACCTGCAGCTTCAATATGTTCGATGACTCCACCTTGGATCAACCATGTTTCACCGCGCACTAAGTCGACATCAACTTCAAGTGCACCCTCTAAAAATTGATCCATCAAACATGGATTATCTTCACTGATAAAATCGCCATGACGTTCGAAATATGATGCTAACTCATTTTTATTTTCGATCACTTCCATTCGGCGTCCGCCCAGAACATAGCTTGGACGACAAATCATTGGGTAGCCGACTTTGGATTCTTGATTTAAAGCTTCATCCAGCCCACCAACCATTGCTGAATTCGGAACTGAAAATTTAAGATCTCGGCAAATTTGTGCAAACTTTTTACGATCCTCTGCCAAGTCAATAGCTTCAAGTGATGATCCTAAAAGTTTAAAACCATCATCAGATAATTTTTTGGCCAAATTAATCGGAGTCTGTCCGCCTAGTTGCGCGATAAATCCGTGCGGATTTAATAAACCTAAAACTTCAGAAATATGTTCGTGCGTCAGTGGTTCAAAAAATAAATAATCAGATGTATCGTAATCTGTGGATACTGTTTCAGGATTAGAATTAATCATAATGACTTTGTAATCTAATTTTTGTAGGGCTTTTACACCACGCACACAGGAATAATCAAATTCAATGCCTTGACCGATCCGATTTGGGCCGCTGCCAATCACGGCTACAGTTTTATCAACTGTCATTTTTGATGGAGTTCCCCAATACGTAGAATAAAAGTAAGGCGTTGATGATGCAAATTCACCAGCACACGTATCAACTTGGAAATAAGCTGGACGAATATTTTTTTGATGTCTAATTTTCCTAACAGCCATTTCAGTTGTCTTTTTAATTTTTGCTATACGTGCATCTGTAAAACCTAAGCGTTTAGCATCTAATAATAACGCTGGCGTTAGTTCCATATCATGGATTTTGTTTTCAAATTTAATCAGGTCTTCAATTTGCTCTAAAAACCAAGGAGTAATCTGAGTCATGCCATGAAGTTTTTCTAAACTATAACCTTGTCTGAAGGCTTCAAAAATATGCCAGATTCGCTGACTATTTGGTGAAGAAATTTTTAATTCATCCAAAGTAATCTGCGGAATAGCTTCAGTGCTCATTTCTAAGGAAGCCAATGCTTTCATAAATGATTCTTGAAGCGTACGTCCGATGGCCATGACTTCGCCAACACTTTTCATTTGTGTTGTTAAAATATCTTTTGAACCCTGAAATTTTTCAAAAGCAAAACGTGGAATTTTCGTCACAACATAATCAAGTGCTGGTTCATAACATGTCGGAGTTACTTGGGTGATATCATTTTTCAGTTCATGAAGCTGATAACCCACAGCTAACAATGCTGCAATTTTTGCTATGGGGAAGCCAGTGGCCTTACTAGCTAAAGCAGAAGATCTAGACACACGTGGATTCATTTCAATCACAACACGTTCACCTGTTTTTGGATGCACAGCAAACTGAATATTAGCGCCGCCTGTTTCCACGCCAACTTTATTAATAATTTTACAAGCTTCATCACGCATCGCTTGGTATTCTTGATCCGTTAATGTTTGTTGCGGTGCTACTGTGATTGAGTCACCAGTGTGAACTCCACAGGGATCAAAATTTTCAATCGAACAAACAACAACAAATGTTCCCAATGAATCACGCATGACTTCAAGTTCAAATTCTTTCCAACCCAAAATACTTTCTTCGACTAAGACTTCTGATGTTGGGCTTTCGTGTAAGGCTTGCGCTAACATTTGTTGATATTCTTCCGCTGAATAAGCAATACCACCACCACCGCCGCCCAGTGTGTAATTGGGACGTAAAATCAGTGGATAGCCTAAAATCGTTGCGGCTTTTAAACCTTGATCGAAATTTTTAACCATTTCTGATTTTGGATATTTCGCACCTAACTGATCCAAAATTGTTCTGAATTTTTCACGGTCTTCCGCGGCTTCAATCACTGAAGGCGTAGCCCCTAACATCAAAACATTATGTTTCTTTAGAATTCCTTTTTTATCTAAATCCAAAGCTAAATTCAAAGCCGTTTGACCACCTAAAGTTGGAATTATTGCATCGGGTTTTTCTTTTTCAATAATTTTTTCCAAGTAATCTGTTTTAAGTGGTTCTACGTAAGTTCTTGTTGCAATGTCGGGATCTGTCATAATCGTTGCAGGATTTGAATTCACAAGAATAACTTCAAAAC
>JANOOI010000003.1:0-1502 GCA_031421235.1 Bdellovibrio sp. | reverse complement strand
TCATTGCAGCCGTTGTTTTTGAAAAAAAAATGACGTCTGTTCTAAAATGGGGATTTTATCTAGGACTAATTTTAGGTGGACTTAAATCTTTATCGCTCTTACTTACACACGGAGACCATACTGATTTTCAACATTTCAGGTTGGCTAGCTTTTGGGATATTGGCAGATGGGGCACATTCACCGCTATTTTTTGCGTAGGGTTATTCCCGCATATTATTTTTAAACGCACTTACGACAAATATTTCTTTTTTAAAGTTTTTTTATTTTTATTTTCATTTGTACTTTTATTTCTTTCTAACACACGTGCGCCGCTTTTAGCTTGCTTGATTTGTTTAGGTGTTATGACGCTTTTAAGTCGGAGGGGCTTTTTAGCTTTTTTAACAGTCATTGTTGCAATGGGCTTATTTACTTTAGCTTACCCAAATTATTACGACCGGTTTATCTCTTCATTTAGTATTGGCCAAAATACTGATGGCCAATTAGTTTCAAAAAATATGTCTAATGCTGGTCGATTAAATATGTGGAAAGTGTCTTTAGATTACTGGCGAAGCAAACCTTTTACGCCAAGTGGTTTTGATCACTACAAACCATCACTAAAAACCTTTTTAGAAACAAAAGATGCAGACTACTTAAAAAAATATACGGAAGTTGAATTTTCATTTAATGATAATCATTCGACTTATTTATTTTTTCTTGTTCAAGTGGGATTGTTATTTAGCCTTATATTGTGGTCAGTGGTCGTCTACATCATTTGTAAAAACACCACAAAATTATGGAATAGTATTAATCAAAGACCACTTTTTTATTCAGCCTTTTTCATCGTGATAGCCCATTTAATTTTAGGACTTTTTTATTCATCGCTTGTTAGCTTTGAAGCCATCACGTTTTTTCCAGCGCTTTATTTAATAAATCGCATAGATTAATTGTTTCTTAGTATTCTTGTAAACTATATAGCTTATTTAAGAAATCATATACAGCCTAGTTAGACATTGTATTGACAATGTCTAGATAACGTTGTATTCTCTTGCAGAGGTGTTTTGTGAAGCTTCGAAGCCAATACGATTGGGACAAAAATAAAGCTAAGTCAAACCTCAAAAAACATGGGATTTCTTTTGAAGAGGCTATAGCGGTTTTACAATCAAAAATGACTACTGTTTTTGAAGACAGTGACCACAGCGAAAAAAGATTCGTTGCCATTGGATACTCTGCTACAGCCCGTCTTTTAGTAGTTATTTATTGTTATAGAGAAGAAGATGTAGTTCGAATTATAAGCGCTAGAAAAGCGACTAAAAAGGAGCGTTTGCAATATGAAAAAGGAATATGATTTTTCAAAAATGAAAAAAGTCGGCAAAGGGCCAGTTCTTGATCCCAAAGCCACCAAAGTACAAATTGGTCTCAGAGTTGATGCTGAGGTTTTAGCTTGGCTTATGGCAGAGGCCGAAAAGCGTGGCGTAGGATACCAAACCTATTTAGGAATTTTACTTAAAGAGGCCATGACAAAG
>JANOOI010000002.1:0-2833 GCA_031421235.1 Bdellovibrio sp. | reverse complement strand
AAGGACACTTGTGCATCACCGATTTGGAAACCCTTTAATCCACACTGATCAATTAACTGCGCTGCTTTAAAACCTTCTGGATTTTTAAAAACAGATCCACAACTAGGCATATCTAATGGCTGCTTACTTAAACGAATTTTATTAGCATCCCTAACTTTTTGTAAAATATTAGTGTCGATATTCATGGGCCACCGCAGACGAACATTCGTAATCACATGAGGCTGCCACCCGTCTGTGTGTCTGTATTTAATTTTTAAATTATTTTTCTGTATACGCTCGACTACACCATCACTTTTCATGACCTCTATCCAGTCGACTAATTCCATAAATTCACGTGGATTGTGGTTTTCAGCAACGCCCGCATTCATGACAACCCCACCACCAACATCACCTGGCAAACCGGCCAAGAACAGTGCTGGTGCTAATTTATATTTTAAAAATATTTTTAAAAGTTCTGATTTTCCAGTTCCCGATAAACAATCGACGATAAGATCATTCGAGTCTTCAACAATTTTTAACTGAGAGAATTTTTTTAAACAGATTGTAAGTCCTCTGATGCCTTGATCAGAGACCAGTACATTTGTACCCCCGCCAATAATAGAAAAAGGCATTTTATTATCATGAGCATACTGAAGTGCTGATTTCATTTGTTCAATGCTTTCAGGCATACAAAAATAATCTGCAGTGCCACCAACTTGCCAAGACGTAAAATTGGCTAAGGAAATGTTACTTAATACATTCAAGGACACTTAAACCTAACTTCCAACCGTCACCAGCACCTAAAGTTAAAAATATGTCGTTTGGTTTTAACTGTTTGACGATATTTTCAATTTGCTGATTTGCAGGGTTCGTTTTGGGAGATAAAAACTTGCAATCCAAATTAATTTCATTCAAAAGGATTTCTGAACTGATTCCCGGTATCGGACTTTCGCCGGCGGCATAGATTTCACCTAAAAATAAAATATCAGTTTGTGCGAAGCAAGTTTTGAAATCTTGCCAACAGTGTTCAGTTCTTGAATATCGATGTGGTTGAAAATAAACCACTAATCTATTCTGTGGATATTTTTCTTTCATTGCTTGCAGAGTTGCTCGGACTTCCGTTGGATGATGACCGTAATCATCATAAACTTTGACTTGAAGTGATTCACCTTTAAATTGAAATCTTCGATCAACGCCCCCAAAATTTTCAATTCCTAAGGCACTTGTTTCAAAGCTAATCCCAGCTGACATTGCTGCAACTATTGCGGCTGTGGCGTTTAAAGCATTGTGTCTTCCAGGTATTTTAATTTTAAACTGACCAAGGTTTTTTGAACTTTGTTTCAAGGTATCATTGTGGGTTAAAGTGTAATGTCCATTTTCACCAGATAAAACGTAATCGTTTTTCGAGTCAAAACCGTAAAATAAAATTCGTTTATTGAAACCTTCAAAAACTTTACGAACTACTGGGTCATCGCCAAAGACAATAACTAATCCATAAAAAGGAACACGGTAAGAAAAATCAAGAAACGCTTTTTTAAGATTTTCAAAACTTTTAAAGTGATCAATATGGTCAGAATCAATATTTGTAATAATTGCGAATTCCGGTGAAAGCTTGTTAAAACTGCCATCACTTTCGTCTGCTTCCGCAATAAGCCATTCCCCTTTACCTAATAAAGCAGTTGATTTAATTTTTTCAAATCGACCACCAACAACAATTGTAGGGCTTTGATTAGCTTCTAAAAAAATAGAAGCCGTCATACTTGTCGTTGTAGTTTTTCCATGCGTGCCCGCGATAGCAATGCCCCTGCGAATTCGCATGATTTCTGCAAGCGCTTCAGCCCGTGGTATTAATGGAATTGATTGAGCTTTGGCTTCTTTGAATTCAGGATTTATGAGAGGAATAGCACTAGAATAAACCACTACATCTGCACCGTTTACATTTTCTGCTGTATGGCCTTTAAAAACTTTTAAACCCAGTAACTTCAATCGATCAGTATTTGCATTTTCCGAAGCATCAGAGCCTGTGACAATAGCGCCACTGTTGTGCAACAATTCAGCCAGACCACACATGCCGATGCCACCAATACCTATAAAGTGAAATTTAACTTTCTCGAGCTTCATGTAAACCTACTTCATTTAAAATATCTTGTGCAATATCGGTAGCTGCAGTCAGCGAAGACATTTTTTTAATATTTTTTGATTTTTCTTCTAAAGTTGAAGAATTTTCGATTGCACTGTATATTATTTTTTTAAATTGTTCATCTACAAATTGATTTTGTATAATCATATACCCAGCATTTTTAGTCACCAATGCCTCTGCATTTTTTTGTTGATGATTATCTGCGGCTGGTAAAGGCACAACGATCGGGACCACTCCGTAGGCAGCAGCTTCTGCCAAAGTGCTTGCACCGCCACGGCAAAACAATAAATCTGCTGTCTGCAAAAAAATCGGCATATCATAAATATAATCACGAACTTCGACGCAAGATAGACCTTTATATTTTGCTTTTATGTTTTCAAAATCACGGGCTCCTGTTTGATGCACCACACGTATTTTCGAATGTAAATCTGGAGTGTTTAATAAAAACTGACTTAGTTTTTCATTCAGAAAAAAACTTCCCTGACTGCCACCAAAACAAAGCAATGTAAATTTTTTTTCTGCTAACTTAACATGAGATCCAGCACCTTCAGTAATTTCAGATCTTAAAGGCATTCCGTAAATGTGATTTTTTTTTGATTTAAGATACTTTTCACCGTCTTTAAAAACTAAATAAGATTTACCTACAAAGCGGGATAGAATTCGGTTAGCCATACCCGGAAGAGCATTTGGCTCCCAGATCGCAGTTTTAAAACC
>JANOOI010000001.1:0-1592 GCA_031421235.1 Bdellovibrio sp. | reverse complement strand
CCTCAGCTTTAAATTTTTTCATGGCTCCCTGAATTTCTGCAACAGAATATTTTGATTTAAAATCAAAATGAATTGAATTAATGAAATCCATTGATGTTCTGAAAACATAAAATTCACTTTTGATATTTTTAACCATGATCTCTGATAGGCCTTTAAAACTTTCAGGAGACAATTTTTTATTATCATTAAAAACTCTTAAAAATGATCTTTTGTAGAAATCTAAAAATGTTGCGTTTTTAACATCTAATGGAATGACTTTTTTATTAAGAAGTTCACTAATTAATGGATCTAAACTTTCAACTTTAATTAATTTCGTAAAACGGTACTGAACTGAGTTTTCTAAAATTTGAATCGATTTTTCTATAAATTGAATCAGTTGAACAAATTTTTTCTTCTCGGTTATTTTAAATTCTAATTCGGCATAAGTAAATTCTGCATACAATTCAGCTAAATCAACCAAATTATCGATCACCAAATGATAATCAGATTCTGTTTTTAGCTTAACATCACCTTGAACTAAATAAACCACATGACCTAACATAAGAATATTCTGTTTGCCTTCATCAGTGCTTGTCATACTTAAGGTTTCAAGAAGTTTAACAAAGTCAGTATATCCATATTCCGATTTATAAATTTGTGTATGACCTAATAATGTTTTTAAGCTTTCACGCATCTGTTTAAACCCATTTTTAATATATTCCGATGAGAATTTATTTTTTTCGACATCAAAAGAATAAATTTGCATATATTCCGAATTCTTTTTTGATTCAATATGAACTATTTTTAAATAGTTACGCACTAGTTCAAGTTCGTTTTTAGTGATGAATTCAGGTGCTCCGCCAAATAAGGCTTTCTTTAAATTTAAAATCTCTGTTGTTGATTCAATCGTCATTGCTGTATTTGGCTGAAAAAGATTCATAATTTTAACAAGTTCTGCAGCCGTGAACTGATTGGCATTTTGTTTGCCTTCAACTTTTTTAATAAATAGTTCGATCGTTTTATTTAAACAATCAAACGTTTCATCGATTTTGGCCTCTGATAATTCAGATTTGAACATTTTTGCAAAGTTTTCTTTAAGATTTTTTGAACATTCAAGGCTTTTGTTTTCAAGCGTGATTACATCTTGCTTTTTGGGCTTACCTTTAAGAAATTCGGTGCATGATAAATTCATGAAAGTCAGGCAAAATCCCATTGTCAGATTTATGATAATGTTACAAGATGGATTGAATCTAAAAGTCATATGAGGCTCCTAACCAAACTTGATCTAAATTTCTATAACTTGATACTGTGGATAAGTCTTCACTTGTTTCAACAAGCAGGACGTCAAATTTTGCTTTCCACGGGCCCCGAAAATCGATCACATTTTTCCAAGTGATTTGTTTAAGCAGCTGTGATTCAGCTTGCAGCCAATTCAATGATGTTTGGTATTTGATATCATCAGTAAAATTTTCTTTAAATTTTAAATTTAATTGATAAGCTTCATAGTACAAAATTTTCTGTGTCAACGAAGGCCTTTTTGAATTGTCAACATCGGGGCCTATTTCTTGAATGCGTTCGCCGTTTGAATGCAAGTATGTCACTTCAAATTGAAA